>JAJZZU010000030.1 GCA_021797365.1 Pseudomonadota bacterium
GGGTTGTTAGGGTACTGCGCAAAAGGCTCGCCAATCGTCTTTTTATAAGGGGATGCTAACGTATAACATGTTGATTTATATGGTGCCGGTGAGACGAATCGAACGCCCGACCTACTGATTACGAATCGCAAAACGCCATTTTTACAAACCTCTAACGGATCAACGGCTTGGCGCTATAACCCGCTGATTTCCTTCGCAATACTCACCCCATCGCCGCGACTTTTTACGGACACCAGAGGACACGAAAGGGCACCAACGGCGACGAAATTGTCGCATAATTGTCGCAGAAAAAGCCCTAATTAAGGCCCAAAAGACCGTCGCGTGCTAAATCTCATCGTCGCACAAACCGAGCCACCAACCACCCCGACCACAACCCAACAAGCCACCGACCTCAACAATCCGACGAACGGTATACACACGAAAACCACTATGAAACAAGCGGTTTCCGTTCGCGCGTGTGTTAATCGTACTGCATTAACACACACGTTTTTGGAATGGTTGTGGCATTCCTCACGATCTGATCTAGCCTTTGTTTATAGGCAAATCGGAGGATAGCGCATGTCAGCATTGATGGTTTCCACAGAGGACGCGGGCGAGATTGCGCAAATACGGAGAGGGTTCGCAGACTACATTTACGCACGAACCGGCGGGGCGCGGATCAGCGACACTACGATTGACTGCATCATCGATGAGTGCCGCACACATGCCACATATCGCGACCTAGGGATGGTCGATGCGGCGCGCGACTTATGCCGGATCACCAGCGAGCATCTACGCACACACGGCAACGATCCCGGGGCCGCGCTCACAACCGTCGATGCCGAGATCGGGGTCGACGGGGTGGCGCTACTGACGCTAATCATCGCCCAAAAACGGGCGCGCACAGAGCACACAGAGCAGGAGGACGCTATATGAGCCGCAATGTGGTTTTTATAGAGGATGCGTTCGGACCCGGCTGGGAGAACGAACTCGGAGAAGACATGCGCATCGAGCCGCGCGAACCTACGGTGCGCGGGCTGTCGGCGCACAGGTATCGGCAACTCTGGAGCCTCTTTCCGGACGAGCCGCACAACGACATTCTTTTTTGCTTGTCGCAAGGTTTCGATATCACGCACACAGGAGAAATGGTGGGCCTATCGCCACGGCAGGTCAAAAACGCTATAGCGGGATTCCTGCGCATGGCACAAGCAGCGTACGGACAACCGAGCTTCCTGCCACCACCGACGCCACCGGCGGCTGGGAGCTTGCACATAGAGCGGCGCCCACGGTCACGGCGGGGCAGGCCACCGAAAGGCCGGACGCTACCGGCGCCCACACAAACGCAGGTTCCGCTCCCATTCTGACTGTGTGTTAAACGGGATAGAAAAGCACATTTGGAATGGACTGCTTCACGACTCTAGAAACTCATCTATAATTGGCAGCGTCAACTGACAGGAGCAACACCATGACACAATCAAGTCGATTCGTATCGCTCTGCAAAAACATCCAACGTCACCTTGAGTCCGACCGCCCTGTGGCTGTGGACATGATAACCCGTCGCCTCATCCGGGGCCCCAGGGGCGCCAGCCGCCGCACGGATGCGGCACGCAGCCTGCCGCCAGCAAAGGTGGTGCGCGCCAGCCGAGACACGAGTCCTGCTGGGTCGGTCGCGGCGGCCGACACGGGCGGGGATGAGGGCGGAGACCCCGACCCCGAACGACCGCAAACTAACCCCGTAGTCAAAGGGGGTGCCTAATGAGCGCCCCGCAAATCACACAGAAGATCTCCGCCAAATCTCTCGATTGGCGCCGCGTAGATATCCGCGTGGCGGCCACACAGACGCCGCCTCCTCGCACATACATAGTGGGGCACCTACCAGAGCAGAGAGGGATCTACGGCATGCTGATTGGACCCGATGGGTCCCGCAAAAGCTGGATGGCCTTACATCTCGCCATCGCAGTCGCCAGTGGTCGTCCGGTCGCCGGCGGACTGTGGCCAGCCCCCGCTCGGGGGCGGGTTGTGTTCTTCACCGGCGAAGATGTCTCCCGAGAAATCTGGAACCGCGTCTATTCGATCGCGCAAAACGAAGACGATCCGACATGGCTCGCCGAGTGTGACAAAAACCTGGACATCATCCCCCTGGCCGATGGCGCGGACGGGCTGACCCTAATCTGCCCGTCCGACGAAAAAGCCGGGTACGCTCAGCACCCAAACGTCGCGGCCCTCATCGAATATTGCAAAGGCGCTCGATTGATCATAATCGATCCGCTTTCCGACATGATCGATGCCTCCGAAAACGACGACGTAGCAGCACGACTTCTAGTTCAGGTTCTTCGGTCAATCAGTCGCGAGACGGGCGCCGGGGTGATCGTCGTACACCACCAGAACAAGGCAGCCATGCTTGACGGAGGCAAGTCGAACCAGACCGCAAGGGGGTCCAGTAAGGTGCCCTGCGGGGCCCGTTGGAGCGTGACTCTGCAACCGTTGTCCGACAAAGAGGCTAAAGAAAGGGACGTCTTCGACCAGGAATTCTGGACGAAGATTTACGAGGGAAAAACCTCGTACCGCCCACCTGTAAGGGGCGGCGAATTAGCCCTCTACCATTATCCGCAAACGACAGACCCGCATGGCAAAACCGTCGGAGGTGTGCCGTTAGCGCGCATCTTGCCAGTCAAGGAAGAGACGGAGGCCAAGCCTCGCCGAGGCTTAGCAAACATCATGGGCCCAGGCGCCAAAGAGTTCGACAAGCGCCTAAAAAAGGCAAAGGGGGCGGCGTCGGATACTGCGAGCGACATTGATGCGAGGTTTGCGGATGCGCCGCCCATAGATCCGACGAGCGTTCCGACCGACACGAGGGAGATCGACGATGACAACTGGTAAAAGCGTCGTTGCATGGAAAGATCGGCTCCTGCCGACCACCACAGCCCAGCACGCGCGATTACAGGTGTTCCAACCCACCAGACGCCCCATAGCCTGCACACGGCCTCTCATAAGACCGGGATCGCAGGAAGTGATCGGGACAGTCAAAGGGCGGCTTGGGGTCATGCATGCACTCTTCCTTGAAGCCGTTTGCTTCCATGCTGAGCGCATTAAAGTGATCGAAGAAGGATCCCTAGCGGTGCTGGTCGACCCTTACCAGATACGCAAGACGATGGGGCGCGCGGATGGGTGCTATAGCGGAGAAGGGCTCAACATTCTCATAGATGACATCAAAAGCACAATCATCCGCTTTACGGACGACGGAAGCGGGCTGGCCGACATCGACGGGATTCTCGACAGGATCGAGAAGTCCTCTAAGACGAGAACCAACCCGATTACCGGCGAAGATCGCCCACTAAAGAAAGTCGTGCTGAGCCCGACATACAGATCGTGGCTAGAACACGACCTTAAGCTTCACTATGACCCATCGCCGCTCGCCGACCTGCGCCACGGCATATCAGCAGCCTTGGCCCGGCTCGTGCTCACACACAGGGACCAGCCCACAGGGGGATGGAAGGTCGATGGGCTCATCGAGGCGGTTGGGGCAAAAGCGACAAGGCGAAACCGACAACTGCTCAGAGAAGATGCCGGAGGTCTTGCAGGGGCCGGAATCGTCATCGATGGCGGGCGGGTACTAAAGACCGTACCCGCTACGCCAGGGGGCGTACCCGCTACGCCAGCCCCGTACCCGCTACGCCAGGGGGCGTACCCGCTACGCCAGCGGTAGTAGGAGTCTTTTAGGAGGTTTCTTTTAGGAAACCTCCTAGGAAGGGATCGGCCCTGGACGGGCCGCCCCTTCCTAGGAGTGGGGGGGTTGGGGAGTTGGATGCAAAAAGAGTAAAAACAGCGCCGCCCCCCCCGGGGGGGGCAAAACGGAGTGGGAGGTGAGAGATGAGTCATAAGCAGGCAATGGCGGTAATGTTGGACTGGTTCGAGGCCGCGGGTATCGATTCTTGGAACTTTTCCGTTTTAGACAAGGGCATGCTTGGCCATGAGCGGCCACGGGGCCGTGCCGAGGTCGAGAAGTCGCTTGGGTGGGGGTGGGTGAAGAATAACGCGGGTCATGACGTGTACATACGTCCGGCGCGAGGCCGGGACTGGCCCGTCGTTTTTTTGGACGATCTGGCACCAAGAAAGGCCAAGGGCATCGCCCGCAAATATAGCTCGCTTGTGGTCGAGACCAGTGCTGATAATTGTCAGTGCTGGGTCCGTGTCGCGCGGCCCTTATCCGAGACTGAACGTGCGACCGTCCAGAGGTCGCTTGTCTCGAAGGTCGGTGCCGATCCGATGAGTGCCAGTGGTGACCATTTTGGTCGTGCCGCCGGTTACTGTAACCGGAAACGGGGACGCGACGATTTTGTTGTGAGGGTTTTGGCGGCAACAGGCGGTGCGGCTCTGGACCCGACTCCGCACCTTGCCGAGGCTCCGGCCCTTCCCGCCCCGGCGGGGCGGCGCGCTGTTTTCACGCCTTCGCCTTTGGGTGTTGGAGGCGCAAAGTCGGAGTCGGAGCGGGAATACAGGTACGCCCTTGCACGGCTCAGTTGGGCACAGCGCCGAGGTCGCGACCCTGCCGGAGAATTCACCTATCTAGTTGCCAACCTCGCTGACCGCGCTGTGGAGCGCGGCAAGCGCAAAACTAGGGCCGAGGCATTGGTTTATGCAGAGAAGACTGTGGCGCGTGCGGCCGCACAGATGGGCCTTTCCTCCCCTCTTTGATCCGGGTCGGGCCTCAAGCCCGATCCCGGATTGAAGAGGTTATAAGTGTTTTTACTATTCCGGTTTCGTCGGCGGCGCTATATCGCCCCCCTCCCCGCCGCCTGCTATGTCATTCCCGCCGCCGCCTGCACCGCCCACCTCCTTACCACCCCCCGAATCCGCAGTATCCGCAACGGCGGCACCACCAGCGTCCTTCGCCTTTTGCCCCGCGTTTTTGTTGACAAATCCCCCCACCGCATCAACGTGCGACCTTGCGCGCTGCTCATCGCCGCCCTCACCTAACTGCACTCCTTGCCCCCCGACCCACCGGAAGACGTTCTCCGGGATCCAGGTGACGAGCCCGAAGACCTTGTGGGTGGTGATCAGCATGATGATCGTCAGGACCACCGATGACGCGACCCAGGTGATCGGGTTGAGGGCCATGACGGTAGACATCGGGCTCGATGATGTGACCGATGATCCTGTGATGGAGTACATCCCACCCATAAAGACCCCGAAGGACCCGCCGATGATCGGTCCCACAATGCCAATCAATATAAAGCTGGCGAAGAACCCGATGACCATCAGCGCGGGGCGAAACATGACATTCAGGAAAAGCATCACGCCCTGGTCGCCGCGCGGCCCGAAGATCCCCTCACCTTCGGGCAGTGCGATCCCCGCCGCCCACACGACCGCGCCCACCAGCGCCTCGATCAGGAAGATGAGCCAACCGAGTAACCCCATCGTCCAGATGATGAACGGCACGCTCGGCAAGTAGTACGCCCAGATCGCCCCGACCACGAAGATCCCGATCACGAGCGCCATGACGTAGCTCCCGATGGCCTTCGCCGCGCCGTTGAAGGCGCCCGCCCCGGCGCCTGTGGCCGCGCCAATAAGCGGGGTGTCAGCGTCGGCCGCCGCATTCTTGCCGGCGGACGCTACGCCTCTCAGAGTGACATACGCGCCAATCACGGTCGGGATCTCGGCCGTCACAATGAGGTCGCCCGCCATCTGCAGGGCCGCCAGGGGGTCGACGGACTTCCCTCCAGAGCCGTACGTGAGGCTCCATGGGGACATCTTTGTATACCAGGCCCCCTCGCTCGAGAAGACCTTGGTGAGCAGACTCGAGCCCGTCCCCAACCCGGCCGAGGAATTCGCCGCCTGGACGCCTGCCGCTGCGGCGGCATCGATCTTGGCGAAGGTCTTGCGATCCGATTTGGCACTCATGGCCTTATTAATGGCCTTCTGGTTATATCCGCTCCACTGTGGCGGCTGCCCGATCTGCGCCTGGATCCCGGCGTTCACATGCGCGATATCCCAGTAATACATGCCGAGCGTCCACCACCCGAGATGGGTCACATTACTATTGATGTTGTCCATCGCCTGCATCAGCTCCGGGTGCGCTTGGCTAATGGTTTGCTGTTCGGCGTTGGCCACCGCCGCATCATAGGTTTGTCGGGCCCTCACGATGGTGGGGTCGGTGAGTGATGGACCGTTGGTGGCCGCTTTATTTGTCGCGGATGTCGACGATGAGCCGGCGGCTGCCTGGGACGAGTTGACTAGCGACTGAACGTACGGGGTCTCTGTGGCAATCATCTGTTCGACGGCGGAGAGTTGCGTCGTACACATGGGACTACTTTGGCTCGTACACTTTATGGTGATCTTACCGAACTGGCCGGGAGCAATCCCATTTGCGTCGATCAGTCCCCACAGGTATCCGCCGGTTGTCTTGACCCCCGAGGTGTTGAAGGTGATCGTGTAATGGCCGGGACCATCTTGGGACGCTGTTGGTCCTAGTGAGGCTGACGAGGCATTAGGATTGAAGGCGCCTGTCGAGGCCAGTTGGTCCGGGCGCCAAGGGGAAACCGTGTAGATCGGGTTGATCTTCGCGTTTTCGTAATTGATGAAAAACTGTACGGCGAGTTCGCTCTGCAGGACCTCGTTGGCCAAGAGACGTCCTCCCCCGGGCGCTATGCTCGTGAGCTGGCCCCCGTTTTGGGCCATATATTGTGTGGCTTGCGATGCCAAGTAATTCGCGCCGCCAATGCTAAACCAGATCATGAGCAACACGATACCCTGAATCAGCGACAACCCGACCCCCGGGATCGGCGCCAAGAGAACCATCGCAAATGCGCTGCGGAGCGGGGTCCAGAGCGCGTGATACCGATTGCCGAACGCCTTGCCCTCGTGCGCGGTACTCGTCACGCCGATAGCCATCGTGATAAATACTGTGATCACGACGAACGCTAAAACGACGAGGTCGAAGTCTTTTAAGAGCGTGAAAAAGAGGCTCCCGTTGCCAACGCCGCCAATCGTTTGGTAGTAGAGGCTGTGCCAGTTGCCGTTCGGGATACCGAAAAGCTGGTTCAGGATGCCGACGGACTGGTCGGACGACGAGGGCGTCAGCAGAGACTGGGACTGAGCTAAGGATGGGAGCGTGGTGTTGAGCGGCATGGTGTGGACCTCGAAAATATGGGGCTCTATTAAGAGCCCCGGCGTGGTAATTCCGCGCGGCTACTTGTTGACGCCGCAGACTTGGCCGATTCCTCGGATAAAACCACAGTCTGGGTGGCCGTTCGTTTTGTAAATGAGCCTGTACCCGGACGGTAGAATATGGTTCGAGGCAACCTCGTACTCATGCAATAGCGCGGCCCCTGTAATAACGAAGAAGATGCAGGCGGCCAGGACGGATGTCCATGTCGCCGCGACCGTAAAGGTCTTTCGGCGCGCGGCCTCTGCGTTCGCCGCAGATGCGAGGTCTTTCCGCCATTCCCCCAGGATCGTGGCCCTCTGGGCCTGGGCAGCGGCATCGAGTGCACCTGACGCCTCCTCGATTTTTTGAACGCCAGCGGTCAGCGGTTTGTCGATGGCGGTGAGGATGCCGCGCATGAGTTTCTGCACGATGTCTTGTGCAGATTTTGCGGCTTCCGCTGACAAGACCTTTTTGAGTTCATCGCCAGCCGCCACGGTTTGGGTGAATATCTTTTCACTGAGCGCATCGCCCGCATGCTCGATCTTCCCGGCCGCTTCCATGGTTTCATTGGCAGCCTTTTGCGATCCGAGTAGGATTAACACGGCCGACCATAGAGGGTCGTCCACGCTGACCCCGTACTTGTTTGCGACCTTTAGTAAGGCCGTGGCAGTCGCGCCGTCGAGCGCGTCCGTCACTTGATCGATGGGCGCCGTAGTCTCCGTAGGAGGGGGCAAGGCCCCCGAAGGGGCCTCCTCGGCAGTGTCGTCGTGTGCCTCTGGCATCTGAGGCGTGTCATCATCGTAATCGCTGCTCATTGCCCTTCCCCTCCGTTTTTGAATACTGGCGCGATCGCCGCTTGGGCGGCGTTGTGCCAGCGGTAAATGCTGGACTGGTCCAAGATCATCCAGCCCTCTGGGCGCCTGTTTTTGTCAACCAGATCCGCGACGCGACCGGGGGTCGCTTCCAGCTTTTGCAATGCTGACCGGCTCCCGATTGCAGGCATGACGATCTCCCCGATGGCCGTGTGCTTCCGGTCTTCAGTGTGGAACCAGTCGAACGACTCGGGGGTGCCCTTATATCCAGGATAGATCAGAAAGCGATCCTGGGGGTGGATGACCGACAACAGTCCGGAGGCCAGTGATGCACGCAACCCGTCGCTGGCGGTCCGGTTCTTTTCCAGCCCGTAGGTCGCGACGAGGCGATACTCCAAACCGTCGGCCAGGTCGCGAATTGATGAGGCGAGCGCGTCCAGTGTCTCCCCGGCGCCTGCAGGCAAATTAACCACAACGACCTCCGGCATATTGACCTCCAGATATTCCCCGAAGGCGCCAAGGGCATTCTCAGCATCCCCCGCCCTATTGAGCGGGAGGACGCCGATCGTGACATCGGGCACGTTCGCATAGCGCGTCGCGATGTCCGGTTGCGTCATGTCGGCCTCCACGAGCGTGACCGGCTGCCCTGTCGACAACACATATTCGGTCTCCACCATAGAGGTGTTCGATTTTGCGACCCCACCTTTATTGCCGTGGCTGAAGAGGATTGTGCGTTTCATTTTTAGTGCGTGTGTCATCGTCTATCTCCCGCCGATTCTCGGCAATGAATTGATGTCGAATGGCTGGCTTTGGCCAACCTGCTGTTTATTAGCATTGGGGGTGACCACAGCCGGTTTGGGCTCCGGCAATGGAAGTTGGTCAGCCTCGTACCGTCCACAGTGTGCAAACGCCCACCGCAGCCTGTCTGGGTTCTGCACCCCAAGCGCCTCGCCAATGTCCGCCCATGTCAGCCCCGCCTTGCGGGCCTTAGATATGGCGTCCCGGTAGGGCGCGACCCGTGCGGTTAATCTCGTAGCCTTGATGCTCATCTACACCTCCATTTTTGTCGGTGTTCCATACAAGTGACCCGCGCTGGAAATTCGCCGCTCGAATGCTGCCAATTCCCGAAGCGACCCGCACAGGACCACGGAATCAGCCTACAGAATGTTGTGATTACGTGAAGCGAGGTGGTGAGAAGGCGGTCAACTGTCGGTAATTACTTCGGGTTTTGCTCTTGTTTTGACCGTGTATTGCCAGAAAACAAGCCGAGGATTGACGCCCATCCGTTGGATGGGCTGCACACACCGTCGCACCACTTCGTGGCTGCCGGTGTCCGGCTTCGTCGGCGACGGTTTCCCGTCTACAAACCCAATCCCAGACCTCCCGCAAACCTAAAAACGTACACATTTTTGCGGGAGGGTGTGGTGCGCGCTTCGCGTGAATTTCCATTCCAGGACACTTAGTGGGAGTCCTTATATATATGGAGTGCACGCAATGATGACCTTGAAGAGCCTTTCCGGCGGACCCGGCGCCGCCCGTAACGTCGTTTCGTACTGTCAGCACGAACTGGGCGACAGCCGCCGTGGCGACGGGTATTACTCGAAGGGTGCGACCCCCAGCATGTGGGGCGGTACCCTTGCTGCGGAACTGGGTCTCGCCGGGCCCGTCGACGGAAAGGTCCTGCAGGGGCTCCTAGAAGGCCGGTTGCCGGACGGCCGGACCTTCGGTACTGATGGCGTCGAGAAAGATGGCCATCGCAGGATGGGCGTCGACATGACGTTTTCGGCCCCTAAGAGCGTGTCCGAGTTTGCCCTTTGCAAAGCCAGTCCGGAGATGCGTGAGCGCATCTTGGCTGCCCACGACCGTGCGGTGGCCAAGGCCATGGCGTTGGCCGAACGGGAGTTCGTGTGTGCTCGGTACGGAAGTGGCGGCGCCGAGTCCGTCAAAACGGGGGCCATGTTGTGGTCTGCCTTTCGGCATGAGGACGCGCGGCCGGTCAATGGCAAAGTCGCCCCGCAGATCCACAGTCATGCGGTCACCTTAAATATGACGAAGGGGAGGGACGGCGAGATCCGGGCGCTGAATCTCCAATTCGGGAACGACGGCATCAAGCTGGCAGGCGCAACCTATAGAGCCGAACTGGGCGCTGAACTGCGCGCTCTCGGTTTTGGTCTCCGTAAGACTGGGGAGGGGTATGAACTAGAGGGCGTGTCAGATGCACAGATCGAGGCCGGGAGCCCGAGGCGACAGCAGATCGACTCGGACCTCGAAAGCAAAGGCCTGAGTCGTGAGAACTCGACCGGCGCCCAACGGACCGCCAGCAACCTCGCCACGCGCGAATCCAAACGCCAGATGTCTCAGGACGAACAGCGATGGGCGTGGAGAGAACTGGGTCGTGAGATCGGGCTTGATATGTTCGACCCGACCCCGCCGCAAGAGCCCTTACCAGAACCGGGAGCGTCCGAGGCCCTAGCGTTCGCCACCGATCACTTGTCCGAGCGCGAATCTGTGATCAGCAGTCAGTCCGTGCGGCTCCAGGCCTTACTACACGGAATGCACCAGGGTTTGACCCTCGACCAGATCGACAAGGAGATCGAGTCAGCGCGCGGGGTCGGCAATCTCATCGATGCTGGCGACCAAAAGATCGTGACCCGCCAAACCCTGGCCTGCGAGGCCTCTAACCTCGCCGCCGTATCCGCCGGACGCGGCGCCCTGACCCCGCTGACCGATGAGGCCGGGGCTGAGGCCCGCATCGCCGCGCGCGAGGCAATCGAGAGAACCGCCCGCCCCGATTTTGTCTTTTCCCGGAGCCAGCGAGAGGCCGTTATTAAGGTCCTCACAACCTCCGATAAGTTCATTGTGATTAGGGGTGCGGCGGGCGCGGGCAAGAGTACGGCCCTCGCCGCCCTGGCCGACGAGGCCAAAAGTCAAGGCTTCCGAGTGGTCGGAACCGGGCCGAGTCAGACGGCTGTCGACGGCACGAAAGACGTAAACCCGGATGACGCGCGCACCCTCGCCAGCTTTTGCATGCGCGAAGAGAAAGACGACACGCCACGCCTCATCTTGATGGATGAAGCGGGCATGGTTTCCGCACGCGATATGCAAGCGTTCCTCGAAAAGGTGCGACCGCAAGACAAGGTTGTGTTCGTCGGCGACGACCTGCAGCTTGCCGCCGTCGAAGCTGGATCGCCAATGGCGCAGTTCATGAAAGAGAAGGTCGTCGAGGTCGTTGAGATCGACGAAATCGTGCGTCAGAAAGACGCCGGTCTCTTAGCCGTCGCCACAGCCTTCGCGGACGGTCGCAACGAAGAAGCCGTGCAGCTCGCCGCCCCTTACATGGCCGCTGTTACCGTAACGGACGCCGATTACGAGTCAGCCGAAGCCTCCAAATCCGACGCTAAGCCGGTAAACGGTCCTCTGCCCGACGCCACGCGCAGCATGCTCAACCTCGTCAAGACCATCCGCAAAAAACACAAGGACATCCCCGCGCCATCGGCACACGATTTTAAAACCGTTCGTGAATGGCTTGACACACACTCTAAGGTGGAACTCGGTTTCGAGGCTAAGGTACTCGCGCCGCAGGCCGTCCGTATGCAGGCCATCGCCAGGGAGACGGCTCAAGCGTACATCGAATTGTCGCAAACTGAGCGCGACAAGACGTTGGTGTTGGCGGCCACGAATGAAATGCGGAGGGCCATCAACGAGAAGGTCAAGGCTGGTCTGCAAGAGCAGATACCGGAAGGCGCCGATGTTCCATCCGTGACAGTCACGGCACTCGATAAATCGCAATGCACCCGCGCGCAACTGCGCGAGGCCATCCATTACAAAGAGGGGATGATCCTGCGCGTGCCAGAGGGGCGTGGGAGGGCCCGCAAGATTGTCGATTGGACAATCACGGCCACTGACCCAACCCGTAACACGGTCACGGCGCGCAACCGCGAGGGCGAGGAGAAGACCTTCAAGCCGCGCGATCTGAATCCGAAAGAGTGCGGCATTTATACGCCTCGCAAACTCGATCTTGCGATCGGCGATCGAGTCGTCTTCACGGAAAACAATCGTGGAAGCGGTTTCCAGAACAATGAAACTGGAACGGTGACTGTTGCGGGAGACGGTAAGGTCGAGGTCCGAAAGGACGACGGCAATGTCGTTACACTCGATGCCGACAAAACCCACACGCTCGACCACGGCTGGGCCGTCACGGTCCACAGATCCCAGGGGCGCACAGTCGATCGCGCCATGGTCGCCGGAATGTCGTCCAAGCGCGCGACCGCAAACCTCGCGTATGTGGCCTGCTCACGGGAACGGTGGTTCCTGCAAATCTTTACCGACAATATTAAGGCATTGCAACAATCCTGGGCAAAGGTCGCCGAACGGGAAACGGCTAAGGACGCCACTGAGAAAGCGGCGAAGGCCCGTGAGACTGCGCCCCTCGAAACCGCGCGGGAGTCCGTAAGGGCGGAGGTGCAAGCGCGGATAGAGAAGGCCGTGCAAGAACAGGAGGCGATCGAGCGGGAGCCGGAGACCAAGCCTGAACCCCCGGTCCGCGAGAGGGAACGGGAATTGGGTGATAGTTACGGCTGGTGATGAATTTCCAGTCGGGGTCATTAGTGACAATACACAAACGCAAGCAGCCGGAGGTAGTCATGTCTAAGAATGTCGATTTCGATCACTGGGAGCAGTTGCCCAGTTTTGTAGGCCCTCGCATCTCGCCAGGACTACGGATCCGTCGCCTCGTCGACGCGCAAAACCTGCGCGACGAGCAGGCACGGCGCGACGAGATCGCGCGGTGGGTTATCGCATGGCGCGCGGCATGTGATGCCGCTGGTGGCAACCCGCAACCCCGGGCGGGGGCTGTCGTTCGGAAGGCCCGCACGGACGCATATGTAGATCAGATGATCGCGAAGTATGGGGCGGAGCGATGCATAGGTCTGGGGATACGACGGGAGGACCAAAAATGGCTTTCTTAAACGTCAACCTACGTTCCATAAAACAGGCGCAACGCGAGCGGGCGGCATTAGAACGGCAAGCAGTGGCGCTCTTCCGTGTCCTAATGAAATCCGAGCGCAACCGCGCGGGGCTTGGTGCGCGCTTGTTGTCGCCGCGCGAGCGGGATGCGATGGCACGGCGCGTCAAGACCATCGAAGGCGAGATTCTGAAATTGCGCAGGCAGATTCGCAAACTTGGGGCGGGCCGGTGATGGGCTCGCCGGTGCGCGTCATTGATGCCGTAGACCATGTCGCCGTGAACCTTGCGGCGGTGCGGTTTTACAGGCACATCCGGAGGTGCGGTCAATGCCGCCTATTGGACGAACGTTTGTGTAAAACGGGGCGAGCATTGCGGGATGAGAAATACGCGGCGGTCATGCAGAAGTGGAGGCGGTGAGATGGACGATCAAGTAGTCAGCGGTTCGGACATCAATTGGGCTTCGGGCGAGCGCCCGACCGTCGCGATTGTGTGTGCCGTCGTCGGTGTTGTGGCTGGGTATGTGGCGGGCTTGGAGGGGCTGATGTGGTATGCGAGGCAGCCCCTTACGCCGTTCCGTCAGATCCCGTTGTGGGTCTGGCACATCCTGCGCACCTATGGCCCCCTGCCGCCTGTGGTGGGCGGCTGGATACCCGCCGTCCTGGCGGGCGTCTGTGGGGTTGTCCTTGCGGTGGGTGGATGGAAACTCGCAACGCGCGCTAATGTGCGCCACATACGTGGCACGCAAATTATCACAGACGCGAAAACCGTGGCTGCTCATTTTTGAAGTGGTCCCTACGCAGCGGACCTCATAGACGGGTCTTGATCTGGGTGTTGCATTCTGCGCGCATACTCGTTGGGCGACAAGTATCCGAGTGATGAGTGCAGGCGGACAGGATTGTAGAATCC
>JAJZZU010000395.1 GCA_021797365.1 Pseudomonadota bacterium
GTGGCCATATTAGCCCTGGCCTTCGGCCGCCATCTCGAGTTGACCGTACCGGAACTCAACATCCTCGGTGTCGGCGCGCTCCTCCACGACATCGGTAAGCTCAAGATCCCCGATGCCATCCTGAACAAGCCCGGGCGTCTGACCGATCACGAGTTTGCCATCGTCAAGAGTCACGTCCCCGAGGGCGTGAAGATTCTCGAGTCGTCGCGCCATATCCCGTTGTCGGCCGTGGAGGTGGCAGGGTATCACCACGAACGCTACCAGGGGGGTGGCTACAACCGCGGCCTGAGCGGGGATCGCATCGGCCTTTTCGGGCTCATGGCGGCGATCGTCGACACTTATGATGCCATCACGAGCGATCGCGCCTATCATGCCGGCATATCCGCCTATGAGGCCCTGGGGCGACTCTATGCCATGCGCAACAAGGAGTATCACGGCGGGCTCGTCGATCGCTTCATCCAGTGTCTGGGGACCTACCCCGTGGGCAGTATCGTGGAATTGACCACGGGGGACGTGGGGGTGGTGATCGCTGTCAACCGCCAGCGCTATCTGCGGCCGACGGTGGCCCTGGTACGGCGCGCGAATGGCGCAGCCTTCCCGCCCGAGACGGTCCTGGATCTGGCCGCCGACCGCGCACAGACCGTGCCTGGCGTGGAGATTCGCCGCGTCCTCCCCGTCGGCGCCTATGACATCCAGGTGGCCGATTACATGCCGCGCGGCACCTGACGCACCCGTTCAAGCGCCCCTTGATGAGGGCCCTCGCTCTCATCTTTTGCCATCAACCGAGACCCATCAGCGGTTTCGAGGGCCCGCACCGATACGCGCGAACGCGTGTTGACAGTCGGCCTCCGCCGGTTCCCGAGGCACGGTTATGTCAATACCACCCCCGCGACATCGCGTGTCCGTATGGGCACCGTTTACCACCTCTTTCGGGACAAAGGGGGAGGGTTGCGTGCGCGGGGTTCATGTGTCCCGCGCGGCGCCCGCGCGTGTGGTGCCCGGGGCGCCGTCGCGCTGTCAGAAGCGGGGTTTGACAACCACGAGGATCACGATCGCGATCAGAATCAATACCGGGACCTCGTTGATCACGCGGTAGAAGGTGGTGCTGCGTTTGCGTCCCGCGGCCAGTTCCCGGCATAGGTGCCCCAGGTAGACGTAATAGGCGACGAGCACTGCCACCAGCGCCACCTTGATATCGATCCATAGGCCGCGAAAGCCAAAACCCAGCCACAGCCACAGGCCAAGGCTCACCGCCAGGACCGCGCTCGGCGTCGTGAACCGGTAAAGCCTCCGTTCCATGACCACAAAGCGCGCTTGCCCGGCCTCGTCGTCCGTGAGGCTGTGATACACGAAGAGGCGCGGGAGATAGAAGAGGCCCGCGAACCAGGTAATGACGAACACGATATGGAAGGCCTTGATCCACAGCATCATGAGGCCTCGGCGGGCAGGATTTCGGTGGCGGTGAGGAACTCCGCGAGCAGCGCATCGAGAAACCGCCGACCCAGGGGCGTGGCGTACATCCGGTCGTGCTCGCGCCCCAGTAGGCCTCGGGCGACGGCAGGCGCCCATAAGGATTCCAGGTCCATGAAGTCATATCCCGTGCGGTCCCGGAGCACGTCTTGCGTGAATCCTTCGCTAAGGCGCAGGGCATTTAGGAGGAACTCGAAGACGATATCGCGGCGTGCAAGCCGGCGCCGGCTGGCGATACGATCACGGCCTGCCATGTAACCGACCGGATCGGTATTCCGTACCACGCGTGTCACCCCTTGTCCGTCGGTGAGTTTGCTGTGCGCGCCTGCGCCGATCCCCAGATAGTCGCCAAACCGCCAGTAATTGAGGTTATGCGCGCAGCGGTATCCGGGGCGCGCGTAGGCCGACACCTCGTAACGGTCATATCCGGCGCTGCCTGCGGTCTGCGTTGCCGCCTCTTCGATGGCCATGCGCTCGTCTTCCGAAGGCAGTATCGGCGGGTCGTGGGCAAACGCGGTGTGGGCCTCTATCGTGAGCTCGTAGAGCGACAGGTGCGGGGGGTCCACCGCCAGGACCGCGCGAACGTCGGCCTGGGCCTGGGCCGCGGTTTGATCCGGCAGGCCGTACATGAGGTCGATGTTGAAGGACCGGAAGCCCGCGCCTGCGGCGGCCTCCATGGCGTTATGGGCCTCGCGCGCGTCATGGATGCGCCCGAGGCGGCGCAGGGAGGGGTCGTGGAGGCTTTGGACACCGAGCGACAGGCGTGTCACCCCGGCCTCGCGAAAGGCCCGAAAACGGCTGCTGTCGATGGTGCCCGGGTTGGCCTCGAGCGTGATCTCACAGTCGGCGGCGAGCGCCATGCGCCGGTTCACCCCCTCCAGGATCTCGGCGATGGCCGACCCCGAGAACAGGCTGGGCGTCCCCCCGCCGAAGAATATCGTACCGATCTCGCGCCCCGGCAAGCCCCCCCGACTGTGTTCGAGATCGTCGAGCAGGGCGCGTATGTAGGGTCCCTCGGGAAGCGGCCCGCGCCGCGCCAGCGAATGGAAATCGCAATAGGGGCACTTGGCCACGCACCATGGGATATGGATGTAGAGGCTAAGCGGCGGTAGGGACCCGGTGGTCATGCGTGGGCGCCAAGGAGCCGCGACATGGCCCGCAAGGCCTGTCCACGATGACTCAACGCCTGCTTTTCGGTCGCATCGAGCTCGGCTGCCGAACAGTCGTGGGTCGGCACATAGAACAGGGGGTCGTAGCCAAAGCCGCCGGTGCCGCGTTCGGCGGTCAGGATGCGGCCTTCCCACAGGCCGTCGGCGATGAGCGGGCGGGGGTCGTGGGCGTGGCGCACGTAGACCAGTACGCAATAAAAGCGTGCGCTGCGCCCGCTCTCCGGT
>JAJZZU010000396.1 GCA_021797365.1 Pseudomonadota bacterium
GCTCGACAAGGTCAAGAAGACCTCTGATGGCTGGCAGGCCTTATGTCCGGCGCATGATGATCGGAACCCAAGCCTTTCCATAAAGGAAGGCACGGACGGCACACTGTTGGTCAAATGCTGGTCCGGCTGCAGTGCCCGCGACATCGTGGCCGCCGTAGGTCTTGGCCTACCCGACCTCTACCCTGAACACCTTCGGAAAGGCCGCAAGGGCACTGGTGGCCAACCGGACCCAGAGGCCGAGAAGCGTATCGCCCAGGCCAAGGCCGAACGGGCAGAAAAACGCAAACAGGAACTTAGTGAGCGCGTCCAGGACGCCCACAATTCCTGGAACCACTCGCCCTCACCACTCAGCGCAGACAGCGCCGGGCCCGGCCACGGGGTGGTGCGTGACTATTTTCGCGGTCGTCACCAATTGATCTTAGATGCGGCAATATCCGCCGGGGTCCGTGTACTGCCGACGACCAGCAAATCCTCTTACAACCCCAACACTAAGCGGCGTGCGCCCTGTGCACTATGGCCCATCCGCGATCCCCGCTCCGGCGACCTCGTGGGCGTGCAACGGGAGTGGGGCCGGGGGCACAAAAACAAGCGCATGCAAGGGCGACACATCGTGCCGATCGGCGGTGCAGATCCGAACGCCACGCACTCCGGGTATGTCCGGTTCCCAGGAAAACGCACCACCTTATATATATGCGAAGGACAGGTAACAGCTGCCGCCGTGGCCGCCTCGACCGGCGAGCGCGTCGTCGCCCTGTTCGATACGGCAGGCATATCACAGCCTCCCCGGCCAGTCATCCAAAGAGCCATCCGCGACGGCGCCACGCGCATCATCATCGCCAGCGATTCCGGCGAGATGGGCGTCAAGAAGGCGCTGGAAGGGATCCACATCATCCAGACGTGGGGCCTCAAGGTCCCCATCGTTTGGACCGTTCCACCCGAGGGCCAGGACTGGGCCGAAATCTTAGAGAAGGATGGCACAGATGCTGTGTGCGCGGCCCTGGACGCCGGTGAGCGTCCAATCCCAGCGTCGGAGGTCAATGCGGTTGCGACGGCCACTGGCGCCGTCTGGAGCATAAAGCCGTGGCGCAAGAGCGCCGCGCCCGTCATACCCTGCGCCACCGTGCCGGTGGAGCAGGCCCGTGTCATTCTAAAGGATGGCGTCCAGCTGATGGTCGCGCATTACGTCGATTTTCTCGCACAGATCGATGAACGCAAAGAGAGCGGTTCAAAAGGGCGCCTACCATTGGCGGAACCGTGGCTCTTCCGTCCGACCACCGGGACCGGGAAAACGACGCAGATCAAAGCCCTCATCGATGATGCCGCGCTCTTGGCCGCCGGTGGGTCGGTCCTTGCGCTGGTCTCGACGCATGATCAGGCCGGGGCTTACGAAGAGGCAGGCTGGTGGCATTACTGGGGGCGTAATCCAAGACCAGACAGCCCTGGGTACTGCCCGAACTACAAAGAATTTATGGTGGCCGTCAAACAGCACCACGTCCCCCAATCCGAATTCTGTCATCGATGCCCGAACGGACTGAAATGGGCCCAGAAGGGCGACGAATTGCTGGCGATGGGCTGGACCCCCGAGAAAATCGAAAAGCTCGAAGCATGCGTTTGGCAAGGCCATCTCCGGGACACCCAGGTGCAACCCTTCGTAGTGGCGCCCAGCGATTCGTATTCCGAGACGCTGGCCGGTTGGGCACGCGATGGCCTGGACCCGACGAAAACGAACTCTTTGCGCGTGCGGCTGGTCGGCGTCGACGAGAGCATACGGGCGGCCATCCCGATCGAAGTCGGACTCCCGGACGTCAGCCTGTGGGCGGAACGCGCCAGCGCCAGCCTTCGCGTACTGGAGGACGCACAGGCCAAGGGCGATATCCTATACCGACGCCATGCGACCGATGCCATAAAAAAGATCAACGACGAGCGGCAGGAACAAATCACAGCCCTGCGAGCGGCCCTCCAACTGTTTCGGGTGTTGGCCACTGAGATGGCCCGACTGGTTGGACGCGAGGGGCGCATTACCATTGCGCCAGCGATCATCGATGCGGTTCAGAAGATCCTGGACGTCGACGATGGCGAGGTTGCGGCCTGGGAAAAACTGGAGTTCAGCAAAAATGGGAAGCTCGCCATGGCGCCCCTACGAGCCGCATGGGCGATCCGGCAAACCCTGAAATTCACAGACGGACACATCAAAGACGGGAAGCTCCACATATCTGGAGTGCGTCCGATCATTGATCGGATCGGAAAAAAACCCGTTGCCTTTTTCGATGCGACCCCCGACCCGGTTCTTATAGACGCCGTGCTGGCCAACGGCGGTCACGTCGTCGATGTAATCGCCCAACAACACGTCAAAATTATCAGGCGGCCCGCCAGATTTTGGGGCTTGAAGGCATTCGGAGATCGGGCGACGCCAGAGGAGCGCGATCGGGTGCTGGCGCAATACAGAGCGCTCCGGAAATTGCACCCCAACGCGGTCTTACTGGTCCACTTGATTGTCAGGGCCTTCATCGACCCTAAAGGCGAAGACAAATTGCTGGGGCACTGGGGATCCGACCACCGCGCGCACGATCATTGGGCCGGGCGCGACATCGTGATCGTTGGGAGCTTCTTCCCCCCGGGGGACGCCTGGCGCGGTCTGTACCAAGCCTCGCGCGTGGCCGCCTTGACCGCAGGCGCGGACCCATTCGACTGGCCGGAATGGCCGGATGATCTGCAGATGGAGCATGGCGCATGGGTGAACGAAGGTTCGCACTTCGTCCAGTCACGCCTGCCGCTCCCCAAGGATTCCGGGATACGGTCGTGGAGTGGCCGGGTGGTGAGGCACGAGGCGATCGCTAAGGCGCGAGCGGCAAACT
>JAJZZU010000397.1 GCA_021797365.1 Pseudomonadota bacterium
CGGAACGGCCGTTCCGCCAAGGGCGGCTGTAAATACGCCTGATGTTGGGAGTGTGGATATGGGCAACCATGTTTGCATTTCACAATAAAGCCTGCGACTTCAGTCGCGGGTTATTTACACGAGACATGTGGACGAGTGCTTGTTCGGCCGGCCCCATGGAAGGTGACCGACCAGAGAGGGATTCTCTACCGCAAGGGGACGCGGCCAGTATTGGTCGAAGAGAGGCGCGCCACTGTCATCCGACGCGTCCGACCGTAAGAGCGAACCTCGACGATCGCAGGAAGTCCCTGCGCGGTCCCTGCGCGGCGTTGGCGCCCGCGATTCTCATGCCATGCCCCCCGCGCGGCACACTGTGGTTCGGATCGCTACAGACGGCCATCTAGCCTCGCTGCAAGATCTGCGCGAAGAAGCCATCGGTACCGTGGCGATGCGGCCATAGACGCAGGCTGGGGCCTGCGTCTATGGCCTGTGCGGAAAGCGGGATGCCGCGACGCGTGAGGACCCCATGCGTGTCGATCGGCGTGTAATCGCCGCCGTGCTCGGCCAGGAAGTCCGCGATCACATCCTCGTTTTCCTCGCGTAACACGCTGCAGGTGACGTAGAGCAGGCGCCCGCCGGGGCGCACGAGGCGCGCCGCCTGGGTCAGGATCGCGCGTGCCTGCCCGGCTAGTTCCGTGACGCGCTCCTCGGCAAGCCGCCACTTGATGTCGGGGCTTCGGCGCACGGTACCGGTGCCGCTGCATGGGGCATCGACAAGGACGCGGTCGATCTTGCCGTAGAGTCTCTTCAGGCGGTTGTCAGGACCGGTCTCCAGGGTCTGGATGCGAATATTGTCGCAGCCGGCGCGTGTGGCGCGTTCGCGCAGCCGGCCCAGGCGCTTTTGCGAGGTATCGAAGGCGTAGAGCATGCCGCTGTTGGCGAGCAGCGCCGAGAGATGCAGGGTCTTGCCGCCGGCGCCCGCGCAATAATCGACGATGCGCTCCCCGCGCCGGGGCTCCAGGAGCGGGGCGATGAGCTGACTGCCCTCATCCTGGACCTCGAAATGACCGGCCGCGAACTCCGGGGTTCGAAAGAGGCCGGCGCGCGCGGCGCGGCGCAAGCCCCAGGGCGACAGGGGCGTGGGGCTGAGATCGTGGCCGGCGCGCGCGAGGGACTGCTGGAGTGCCGCGCGCTCGGTCTTCAGGGTGTTGGTGCGGATATCAAGCGGCGCGGGGGCGAGCAGCGCCGTGGCCGCCGCCCCGTGTTCGGAGGCGGGGAGCAGGGTAGCGAGGCGCGCGGCCAGCCAGTCGGGCAGGCTCGCGCTTACCGCAAAGGGGTAGATATCGCGATCGGATCGCGCCGCGGCCACGAGCGCCTCGGGATGAGCGACGCCCAAGGCCTGGAGCTGGCGCGCATTATAGCCCTCGAAGGCCGCAAGCCAAGCGGCGACCACGCGGCGCGGCTCGGCGGTCTGCGCGAACGCGCACAGCAGCCGATGATGACGCAGGCTCCCATAGACGGTCTCGGCGATGACGCCGCGGTCCTTGGGGCCAAGACGCGGCTGGGCGCGAAAGAAGCGATCCATGCGCGCGTCGGCGGCGCCCGGACCCCCCAGGATGTCGTCGAGCAGGCGCGCAGCGGCCTCGTGGAGGGCGGGTGTGATCAATCGCGGTAGCGTTTCTGGAGATCGGCGTAGGCCTCGATGCGTCGGTCGCGCAGGAATGGCCATATCTGCCGGGTTTGTTCCGTGCGCGTGGCGGCGATGTGCGCGATCAGAACACAGGGCGTATCGCCGGCGCGCGCCAACCATTCGCCTTGTGGACCACACACAAAGCTCCCGCCCCAGAATGTGATCCCGGGGGTGGTCTGGCTCGGGTCCGGTTCATGGCCGCAGCGGTTCACGGCCACGACCGGGATACCGTTGGCGACCGCATGTCCGCGTTGAATGAGTTCCCAGGCCTCCTTCTGGCGGGCCTTCTCGGCGTTATCGTCGCGCGGATCAAAGCCGATGGCGGTGGGGTACACCAGCATGTCGGCACCGGCGAGTGTCATGAGGCGCGCGGCCTCCGGATACCATTGGTCCCAGCATACGAGCACACCGAGACGTCCGACGCTCGTGGCGATGGGGGTGAAGCCGAGATCGCCGGGCGTGAAATAGTACTTCTCATAGAAGCCTGGGTCGTCAGGGATGTGCATCTTACGATAGCGTCCGACCAGGCGCCCGTCGCGCTCCAGGACTACGGCGGTGTTGTGGTAGAGACCGCTTGCCCGGCGCTCGAACAACGATCCGACGATGACAAGCGAGAGCTCCCGGGCGAGCGCGCCGAGACGTTCTGTCGAAGGCCCGGGAATGGGCTCGGCGCGGGCGAACTCCGCGGCATTCTCCCACTGGCAGAAATACGGTCCATTGTGCAATTCCTGGAGTATGGCGAGGTCGGCCCCGTGTGCGCGCGCCTCGCGCAATCCATCTTCGATCCGCGCCCACACCTGCGCGGCATGACCGTCAGCGGCATGCTGGATCAAGGCGACCGCGATGCCGTCACTCATGGCGTCGGCATCGCGTGGTGTGATCGGCACCGACGTCCGGTACGTCTATGCAGCGTCCGACTGATCCCTATATAGGGGGGCGCAACGACCATAACGATCTCCGAGACAATGGCCAGGCGATCTACGCCAGGACGCCGCGCGGCAGCTGCATGGTGGCGCAATGCAGACTGCCATGCTGGGCAATCAGGGTGAGCGACGGGATGCCGATGACGTCGCGCCCCGGAAAGCAGGTACCGATGACGCGCAGGGCCTCTTGGTCCTGACGATCGCCGTACAAGGGTACCAGCACGGCACCGTTTATGATGAGGAAATTGGCATAAGTGGCCGGC
>JAJZZU010000398.1 GCA_021797365.1 Pseudomonadota bacterium
GTGGTGATCGATGGGCGCGCCGATATCGCCATCCTGCGCACGCTCGGCGCAAGCCCGGCGAGCGTGCTCGCGATCTTTCTCGTGCAGGGCACGCTGATCGGCCTCATCGGGACTGCGGTCGGGGTGGTGGCGGGTGTCGTGTTGTCGTTGAATGTGACTACGATCGTGCCGTTCATCGAGCACGTCTTCCATACGCACTTTTTGTCCGCTAACGTGTATTACATCAGTGAATTGCCGTCGCACCTGCGCTGGCAGGACGTAATGCATGTCGCCATCGCATCCTTTCTCATGAGTTTCCTGGCGACCCTGTATCCCGCATGGCGGGCCTCGAAGACCCAACCGGCCGAGGCGCTGCGCTACGAATGAATGACGTGATCCGCGCCGAGGCGGTGGCCAAGACCTTCATCGAGGACGTATTGTCGGTGGATGTCCTGCGGCGCGTGGATATCGTGGTGAGGCCCGCCGACACCATCGCCATTGTCGGCGCATCCGGGGCCGGCAAGAGCACGCTTTTGCATCTCCTGGCGGGCCTCGACCAGCCGACCTCGGGGCGGGTATGGGTGGACGGGCAGGACATGGGGCGACTGAGTGAGGCCGAGCGCGGGCGCGTCCGCAACCGCATACTCGGCTTCGTCTATCAGTTCCATCACCTGCTGCAGGAGTTCACGGCGCTCGAAAACGTGGCCATGCCGCTTTTGATCCGGCGCGAGCCCGTACGCCGCGCGCATCAGCGCGCGCAGGCGATGCTAAAGCGCGTGGGGCTTGCGGATCGCGCCTTGCATAAGCCCTCGGAGTTATCGGGCGGGGAGCGCCAGCGGGTGGCCATTGCCCGGGCCGTGGTCCACGAGCCGCGGTGCGTGCTGGCCGATGAGCCGACCGGTAATCTCGATACGCGTAACGCCGCCGACGTTTTTGCGCTCCTGCGGGATTTGAACGCGTCGTTTGGTACGAGCCTCGTGCTCGTCACGCATGACCACGAGCTGGCGCAGTCCATGGGGCGAGTGGGTGTGATCGTGGATGGCTGCCTTTCGGTGACCGAGACCGACGCGCTTCCCACGTCTCCAGGGCCTTGCTAGAGTAATGACGATCAGAGAAGGATGAGCGCGGTGCTGGAGCTTATAAAGGCGGGCGGCTTTGTGATGTGGCCGCTGTTGTTATGTTCCGTGTTGGCGATGGCGATCATAGGGGAGCGTCTGGTCGCGTTGCGCCGTGCGCGCGTGGCGCCCCCGGGGGCGGCGGCCACGGCGCGTGAATGGATCAAGCGGGGCGATATAACGCCCGAGCAATTACGGACTCTGGAGGAGGGATCGGCCTTGGGCCAGGTGCTGGCCGTAGGGCTTGTGAACAGGCGCCATTCGCGGGCAGTCGTGCGCGAGGCGATTGAGGACGCCGGGCGCCATGTGGCGTCGGAACTCGACCGGTATCTGGATGCGCTCGGCACGATTGCGGCGATCGCCCCGTTTCTCGGGCTCCTTGGCACCGTGCTCGGTATGATCCGCATGTTCTCAGGGCTCGGCGAGGCGGGTGTGGGAAACCCGGCGGTGCTCGCGACCGGTATCGCCCAGGCGCTCACGACTACCGCCACCGGCCTTGGCATCGCCATACCAAGCCTCATCTTTTATCGATACCTGCGCTCGCGCGTCAACACCCTGCTCGCAGATATGGAGCGCGAGGCCGTACGATTGGTCGAGATCCTGAAAGGCGAGCGCGAGGCGGGTTGATGCGCTTTCGCAAACGCGCACTGGAGGAACCGGAGATCAATCTCGTGCCGATGATCGACGTGTTGCTCATGACCCTCATATTTCTCATCCTGACGACGAGTTTTGCCCATGAGTCGTCGCTGAAGGTCCAGCTCCCACAGGCCCACCCGAAACAGCCGATCAAGATCCAGGGCGTGCATATCGTGATCGACAGCGCCGGCACGTTTGCGGTGGACGGTGCGGTGGTGGCGGGTACCGAGCGATCCCTGATGCGCGCGCTGGCCGCCCACGCCCATGGCCCGAACACGCCCGTCATTTTGTATGCGGACCGTAATGCGCCTTACCGCGCCATCGTGCATGCCCTGGACGCGGCGCGGCGGATTGGTCTCGGCCGGATCGTTTTTGCGACCAAGGTGCGCAAAACGTCGTGACGGAATTCAAAGGAGGCCTCTACCGAAGGCTGCTGCGCTATACATGGCCCTATCGTCGAAGCTTCCTGCTGGCGGTGGTCGGGATGATGGTCGGCTCGGCCACCGAGCCTGTGTTTGCCGCGCTCATGCGCCCCCTCCTGAATGGCGGCTTCGTGCACAGGAACCCAGTGAGCATGCGCCTTATGCCGATCGCTGTCGTGGGGCTGTTCCTGGTGCGCGGGGTGGCGTCGTTTGGCGCCAATTACCTGATGAACTGGGTTGGCCGGCGGGTGGTCTTCGATATACGCGGCCAGATGTTCACGCATCTCCTTTATCTGCCGACGACCTTCTTCGACGCCCATTCCTCCGGGGTTCTCATAGCCAAACTCATCTATGACGTCGAACAGGTGGCAAGTGCCGCCACGCGTGCCTTGTCGACGCTTGTAAAGGACAACGCCACCGTCCTTGGTCTGCTCGGATGGATGTTCTATCTGAACTGGAAGCTGACCATCGCCATCCTGGTGGCGGCGCCGGTGATCACATGGGTGAATCGCCGCATGGGCAAACGTTTCCGGCGCACCAGCCGTTCGATTCAAGACTCCATGGGAGCGATCTCGCATGTCGTTCAGGAGGCCGCGGACGGACACCGGGTCATAAAGACCTTTGCCGGCCAGGACGAGGCCTTGCGCGGCTTCACGCAGGCCAATGAGGCCAATCGGCGCGAGAACATGCGGC
>JAJZZU010000399.1 GCA_021797365.1 Pseudomonadota bacterium
AACCTCCGACCCGGTGATTAACAGTCACCTGCTCTACCGACTGAGCTACCGGGGAACGCAAGGCCCGCTATGCTACGAAGCCCAGGTCCTGGCGTCAAGGACCCGGACCATATTTATGGTCGCTCGCCGTGCGCCCAGGCCCTTTGTTGGGGTGCCAGGAACCCGCGCAGGCGATCGACTGCCTCTCTTAAGGTCTGATCGCTTGTCGCATAGGAGAAGCGCATATGGCCCGGGGACCCGAATGCCGAGCCCGGGACCGCAGCGATGCCGGTCTTTTCGAGGAGCGCCTCGGCGAAGGTCTGATCATCTGGGAGGCCTAGGGTCGTCAAGGCCCCGCTGACCTCAGGAAAGAGATAGAAGGTGCCGTCGGCGCGCCGGCATTGAAAGCCCGGCAGTGCCGTAAGTTGCGCATGCAGCCAGTCATGGCGGGCCTTGAATGCCTCGCGCATGGGGGTCACAAGGGCGGTCCCGCTGCGTAACGCCGCCTCCGCCGCCACCTGCGAGATGGACGTCGGGTTCGAGGTGCTCTGCGACTGGACCTTGGCCATGGCCTTGATGAGGTCGACGGGGCCGCCAGCATAGCCGATGCGCCAGCCGGTCATTGCATAGGCCTTGGACACCCCGTTTAGGACGATGGTGCGGCCCAGGAGGTCGGGACACACGTTGGCGATATTGGCAAACGGCTCGGGCCCCCAGGCGATGTGCTCGTACATGTCGTCGCTTGCGATCAGCACATGCGGGTAGCGGCGCAGCACCTCGCCCAGGGCGGCGAGCTCCGCGCGCGTATAGACCGCGCCGGTCGGGTTCGAGGGGCTGTTCAACACGAAGAGCTTGGTCTTATAGGCCAATGCGGCATCCAGGGCCTCGGGGGTGATCTTGAAGCCCTGCTGGAGCGTGGTCGGGATGATGACGGGCGTGGCATCGGCCATCAGGACGATGTCCGCGTACGAGACCCAGTAGGGGGCGGGGATGACGACCTCGTCCCCAGTGTCAAGCAGCGCCTGGGCGAGATTGTAGAAACTTTGCTTGCCGCCCACCGACACCAGGATCTGGGACGTGGTAAAATGCAGATTGTTTTCACGGGCGAACTTCTCGGCCACCGCCGCTTTCAGTTCCGGCATGCCGTCGACCGCGGTATATTTGGTGAAGCCGGCGCGAATGGCGCGGATCGCCGCGTCCTTTATGAGGTCCGGGGTGTCGAAATCCGGTTCGCCGGCACCGAGGTCCAGGATATCCCGCCCCTCGGCCTTGAGGGCCTTGGCGCGAGCGGTGACGGCAAGCGTCGGCGAGGGCTTGATTCGGCCTACACGGGCCGATAGTGTCAGTTTGGGCAAGCGGGAACCTTTTCGGGCGTCTACTCGCGCGTATATTACCCTGGATATCGATGCAACCAAAGCGGCACGCAGAGCGTTTCGAGATTACCAGCCACTATGCCCCGGCCGGGGATCAGCCGGGGGCCATCAAGGCGCTGGTCGAGGGGCTGCGGGCGGGGCTCGCCTTCCAGACCCTGCTTGGGGTGACGGGCTCCGGGAAGACCTTTACCGTTGCCAATGTCATCGCCGAGCTCCAGCGCCCGGCCCTGATCCTGGCGCCCAACAAGACGCTCGCGGCCCAGCTGTACTCGGAGATGCGCGACTTCTTCCCCGACAATGCCGTCGAATATTTCGTCTCGTACTACGACTACTATCAGCCCGAGGCCTATGTCCCGGCCTCCGACACCTTTATCGAAAAGGACGCCGCGATCAACGAACATATCGAGCAGATGCGGCTGTCGGCCACCAAGGCGCTCCTGGAGCGGCCGGATGCGATCATCGTCGGTACGGTGTCGGCGATCTATGGCTTGGGGGACCCCGGCGCCTATCATGCCATGATCCTGCACCTGAAGAAGGGCGCGATCTTTGATCAACGCGCGATCCTAAAGCGCCTGTCGGAGATGCAGTACACGCGCAACGACATGGAGCTCAAACGCGGCACCTTCCGGGTCCATGGCGACGTCATCGACATCTTCCCCGCCGAGTCCGAGAAGCTCGCGATCCGTGTCGGTCTGTTCGATGAGACGATCGAAGACCTCATGGAGTTCGATCCGCTTACCGGTGATATCGTAAGCCGGCTGGGGCGCGCGACTGTCTACCCCAAGTCTCATTATGTCACCCCCCGGGATACGGTCTCGGGGGCCGTCGATCTGATCCGCGAGGAGCTGCGCGAGCGGCTCGAGGAGTTGAATGCCGCCAACAAGCTCGTCGAGGCCCAACGGCTGGCCGAGCGCACGCGCTTCGATCTCGAGATGATGAAGGAGCTCGGCTATTGCTCGGGGATCGAGAACTACTCCCGCTACCTGTCCGGGCGCAAGGCCGGGCAACCACCCCCGACCCTCATCGATTATCTTCCCAAGAATGCGTTGCTCATCGTAGACGAGAGCCACGTGACCATGCCGCAGCTCGGCGGCATGTACCGCGGCGACCGTTCGCGCAAGGAGACGCTGGTCGAGTACGGCTTTCGCCTACCGTCGGCGCTCGACAACAGACCTCTTAAGCTCGAGGAGTTCGAGGCCTTGATGCCGCAGACGATCTTCGTCTCGGCCACCCCCGGACCTTATGAGGCGGCGCGCTCGTCTACTGTAGTCGAGCAGGTGGTGCGCCCGACCGGGCTTGTCGATCCCGAGGTCGAGGTGCGTCCGGTCGGTCGCCAGGTCGACGATCTTCTGGCCGAGGTGCGGCTGCGCGCCGCGCGGGATGAGCGCGTGCTCGTGACCACCCTTACAAAGCGCATGGCCGAGGATCTCACCGAATACTTTCACGAACACGGCGTGCGCGTGCGCTATCT
>JAJZZU010000400.1 GCA_021797365.1 Pseudomonadota bacterium
GCACGAGTTCCCGATGGTCACAGGCCGAGCACGCCACCTGCGGTTTCCTGCAGACCCCGGGCCGCCACTCGTTGGCACAGGCCGGCGCATAGCCCGAGCGGCCACTCGTGGCGCTTTCCCAGCGCAGCGCATAGACGTCGCTGCGCGCATGGAAAAGCCCCCGAAAGAGCGCCACCTTCTCGCGCGCGCCGCGCGCCATGCCCCCCTCGCGGACATCCCGCGCCAGCGGACGCCACTCGATTCCATGTGCCTCCAGCAGGCCCTTAAGGCGTGCCACCTCGGCCTCGAGGGCTTCGATCGACATCGTCCGTTTCATCAGAAAGTCCTGTCCGGGCTTGGGACAACGGTACCCGTTGTGAACACCGCGCCGAAGGGATCACAAGGGAACCGGGTTGGAACCGAAGGATGAGGCATAAGGGCACGCATCCGGTCGCCGCTTCACCGGCCAAGCCGATCACGCGCCCGAACTTGTGGGCGGGATCAGTGCGCGAGGGTGAACTCCAGGACCCCAAAACCCACAGACATCAGCGTCACAATGAGCCCGCCCAGCCGAACCATCAGGCGTAACTCCATGCCGGAAAGGTGTAGCTCAATGCCGGATAAGCGCGTATCCATTTTGGATAAGCGCGCATCGAGTTCGGAAAGGCGTCGCTCGATGCCGGATAAGCGCGCATCGAGTTCGGAAAGGCGTCGCTCGATGCCGGATAAGCGCGCATCGAGTTCGGAAAGGCGTCGCTCGATGCCGGATAAGCGCGTATCCATTTCGGAAAGGCGTAGCTCCACGCCGGAAAGGCGCGTATCCATTTCGGAAAGGCGTAGCTCCACGCCGGAAAGGCGCGTATCCATTTCGGAAAGGCGTAGCTCCACGCCGGAAAGGCGCACATCCATGCCCGCGACATGGTTTGCGAGATCATCTATTCGTTCCCGAAGCGCCGCGATGTCGCCCTTGGTCGCGAACCCGCGCTCTGACATATCCAGGAACACAGACATATGGGCTGCGGCCTGCGCCTCGGGGACGCCGGCCTGGGTCAGACGCTTGACGAGCGTATAGGTATCCAACATGTTCGCGCCCATGGCGATAGTACCCCCATTGTACCACCGGATTGCGGGCGCACGCATTGGCCCGCAAGGCCGCCATACTACAAAGGGCGCACGCCTCCTACCATCCGGAAATTCCCGGGGCATCGGCCTTGTCGCCATGGCGCACACCTCCCAGGAGACCCCAATCCTACGGGTTCGGCCGCTGGCGCAAGTCGTGATCGGAAAGGATTGGTGATCGCCGTTGCATCATGGGTCGGTGGTGGCCCCTGAGTGGCAGTATGCGGACACGCCCATTCGCAGGGGCGTGGGATGCATGCCCACGGCGCCGGCGATGGCCCACCCAATGATACCGTCGCACCCTACCGGAAGGTGCGACGTCTAGGGCGTAATGGATCCGTTGGAGCCGACTTCGGCATAACAGGCCGTCACCCCCGACAGACAGGGGCTCACGGTATGCCCAGTACTGTCGGCCACCGGAAGCGGTGCGCTCGACCCATTGGCCACGATGGCATTGATGATGTCCTGGCCCAGGGGCGCATCGTTCCCGCAGGTACGGCCCACCCCGACACTGAGATACACCGAGCGCGTGATACCGGGATTGATCCAGGCACCCGTGGCCGTTGCCGGCGCCTTGGGCCCTTCGCCCACGACATCCACCTCCCCGCAATATGCAGGCACGGTAAACGTGGTGCCACTCGACCCGATATAGGCAAAATTGATGGGAGAGGCCCCGCCGGTCGTGGCAAAGGCCGCGGGGTCCATCAAGCGATCGCTCAGGACGGGGACCCCCGACCCCGAGGCCGGCGCGGCCGCCGGCACCCCCTGCGTGTTCCCGAGGGCAATCAAGGTGGCCTGTCCGGCCTGCGCGCCCGACATGGCATCGGCCACCGCACTGATCGCCGCGTGGAAATCCTCGGCCACATCCTGGGCCCTGGCGACTGCGGTGTAGCGCTCGTACACCGGCACGGCGATCGCTGCCAGGACACTGATGATGGCAATCACGACCATCGCCTCGATCAAGGTAAAGCCCGCGCCCCGCGCGCCCGCCCGCGGGTTCCCACTCATCACGACCATAAGCCCCCACGCCCCAGTGCGCCGGTTCACAATGACCGGCTTTATGGCCATGGCCTTGCAGGATTCATGCTAGACCCCGGACCGTCTGCGCCCACACGCAGGAGTCTCCCTATAGAACAAAGGGATAGGAACGATTGGCACAGCCCGTGGAAGGCATGCGCCAGACACCCTCCCTGGTCGCCAAGGCCGCGCTGGGGCAGCCGCGAGCCCGCCGGGTGACGGCCAAGGGCCAGCAGCGGTCGAGCGGCAACGGCACGCGCGCTGCAGGACCGGCCATTTTCGCAAGGCTTCGCGAATCGATGAACCGCGAGACCCGAACCCATCGATGGCGGGGCCCTGTCGGCTATCGCCCGCGATCAACCGCCGAGCCGCCGGACGGTGCCGGCACATGGAACTCCCAATCCTTGATGCGGGCGGCCACGGCGCTCTTTATCCGTCCATCACCGCCATCGCCTCCCGCAGGGCCCGCGGGAGGCTTGCTCACACGCTTGCCTGTCGTCTTTATGATCCGCCCCCGATTGATGGGGGCGATCACCGCTGCGATCGTAGAAGGCTTGAGGCCTCGACGCCCCGTTTGCGGTCACGGTGGGTAGGCTGAACCGTGTGTCCCGGCCGGGAGGCGCGGCCGTGCGTCCCGGCCGCCTCCGGCGGTTCGGGGCGGCCGCTCACATCCCGGGCCCGAATCGGCGGCGTGGCACGTTGGA
>JAJZZU010000031.1 GCA_021797365.1 Pseudomonadota bacterium
CCTGTTCTCCGGCATAAGTCGGAGAGTTGTCCGGAACCAAAGGGAGCCGGACAATCGAAGGGGCCGAGGTCAGGCCGCTGTTGGCAGGAAGGAATCCTCGTTCTTCAGGGCGAGGAGGATGTCAAGGGACTGGTCACCACCGCAGCTGCTCGTCCCTTATACCGCAAATCTCGCCGAGCCGGCCCGTCGCGGGCGCGCGGTAGGTCTCGTCATGAGCGGTCTCCTGGTCGGCATCATCGTGTCCCGGGCCTTGAGCGGCTTCGGGGCCTTTCTCGGATGGCGCATTATCTATGCGATCGCGGCCGGCGCCATGGCCGTGTGCGCCATCGCCGCCGCCCGCCTCCTGCCCCGTCAGCCGCCGCCCGAGCCGGCCACCCACAGGGCCTTGCTCCGATCCCTGATCACGCTTTGGCGGCAGGAGCCCATACTCCGCCTCCATGCCTTCCTTGGCGCCATGGGCTTTGCCGCCTTCAATAGTTTTTGGACACCGCTCGTCTTTCATTACGCCCGCCTGTTTCCAGGCGACGCCAGTCGCATGGTCGGAATCACGGGGTTCATCGGCGTGACCGGCGCCTTGGCGGCACCCCTTTCCGGCCGGCCGTCCGAACGCATCGGCGCGCGCGGCATCAACGGCGCATTTCTCGGACTCGTGGTGGCGGCATTCCTGGTCTTATGGAGGGCCGGCGACTTTCTTGCGGGTGTCACCGTCGGCGCGGCACTCCTCGACGCCGGCGTCCAAGGCAGTCACGTTTCGAACCAGACCCGCATCTATGCCCTGGGCGCTGCCATCCGAAATCGCCTGACCGCCCTCTATATGACCGCCTACTTCGCAGGGGGCGCCCTCGGATCGTTCGTAGGGACCCTGGCCTGGCAGGAGGCGCGATGGCCGGCGGTATGTGCAAGCGGCGCGGTCTTCGCGCTCGCTGCCCTGACGCGCCTCTTGGCCAGCCGCCGGTAACGACCCCGTGGTCGCCCCCGCCCGCCCGGCCACGCTACCGGCCGTCGATCGTGCGGCCCATGCCGGCTTTGCGGCGAGACGCGCACGGCGCTACCCCGTGCCCCTTGTCATTCCGGGATTTGCCGAGACGAACCCGCGATCTGCCGTTCCCAAGCAAGCGGGGCCGGCGTCGGGAGATCGGGAAGGCGGTGAGGTCGGAAATATCCTTCCTTTGAGAAGCGAGAGGATGTCAAAATGGCGGCCTGTTGCCATCCTCCCGGAGCCCTGATGCCCCGCCGTTACACGCTGACACTCTCGTGCCCCGATCGTGTCGGTATCGTCGCCGCCGTAAGCGGTCTTATTGCCGCCCATGGCGGCTGGATCACCGAGGCCAACCATCACTCCGACCCGGAGGGTGGCCGGTTCTTCATGCGCCAGGAGATTCTTGCCGACTCCCTACCCTTCGACGCCACGAGCTTCCAGGAACGGCTCGCCCCGATCGCGGCAGAATTCACCATGGATTGGCGGCTGGTGGACAGTGCCTGCAAAAAACGCGTGGTGATCCTGGTCTCGCAGCTCGGCCACTGCCTCTACGACCTCCTGGCCCGCTGGCAGGCGCGGGAGTGGGACATCGAGATCCCGTGCGTCATATCGAATCACGATACGCACCGGGGGTTCGTGGAATGGCATGGCATCCCCTTTCACCATGTCCCAGTGGTTTCCGGCGACAAGCCCGCGGCCTTCGCGCGGATCGCCGAGCTATTCGAGGATGCGCAAGGCGACGTCATGGTCCTCGCCCGCTACATGCAGATCCTCCCCGACGCTCTATGCCGACGCTACCCCAATCGCATCATCAACATCCATCACGGCTTTTTGCCGAGCTTCAAGGGCGCCAAGCCCTATCATCAAGCCTATGAACGGGGCGTCAAGCTTGTCGGCGCCACCTGCCATTACGTCACCTCGGATCTGGATGATGGTCCGATCATTGAGCAAGACGTGGTGCGCGTCGATCACTCTGACGACCCATCGGATCTGATCCGCTACGGCCGGGATATCGAAAAGACCGTGCTGGCGCGCGGGCTCGGCTACCATCTGGACGACCGTGTCCTGATTCACGGCCGGCGTACCGTCGTTTTCCGCTAGACCGTTCATAAAACCATAGAAATCTATTCCCATGACGTCGCCCGAACGATAAGGGCGGCGATTCGCGTGCCGGAATTCCGCCGGCAAGGGCATAGGGCAGACTAGGCCGCCGCCACAACCGGAGTATCAGGGGGCCTTGCGGCCCCCATCCGTTGCGGAGGGTCGAGTTGCTCCGCCATACGCTGCGCTGCAAGCGTCTCTTTCATCTTTCGGGAAACTCGACCTAACAGGGTCCACACAGGCTTCCGCGCATTCCACTCGGGATACGGGAAGGTAACCTGCGCACCACGTCCATCCGGCGCGGTGATGACCTTGACGCCATCACGCCCTGTTCGACCAATCGGGGTCTCCCGAAGTCCGAATACTTTTTGGACTTTGCCGGTGCGCGGGTTTTTCGCGAACCGGTCAAAAGCCCTGCGTCCAATCGCCATCGCCGCACCCTGATGCACGGTAAGGCCGTAGCGATTGGCGTAATTGATGCGCCCCAGCACCGATGTGTAGGCCGGGTTGACCATCTTGACCGCCACCCCCTCCTTGACGGCGCGAGCGTTGCGGGCGTCGAGAATCTTTTTATAGGACAGGCTGGACAGCATCCGCGCATAACGCGCGCCATCCTCTTCCGTCAGTTGCCCTTTCTTGCGGGTAAAGTCCCGCTTTTCCAGAACGAGCGGCTTGCCGACATGCCTGGCGTGTTGGATCCGCTTAATGGCGGCGCCTTCGATAATGGCCACAGCCTGTTGCGTCGTTTTGCCGTAAGTGACGCAGGGAATACCGCCTGTTGCCACCGGATTGCCGAAACGATCCCGTTCCGCCCATGCCAGATGGTCCGCATTCAGGTCCACCGCCAGCACACCCGTTTTCACGTCCGCCGTGATGGCCGCTTTGGGTTCATCAAAACTCACCATGACCCGCCAGCCTTTTTTGTCGCGGATGAAACGCCAGGACAGGGCGCTTACACCGTCGGGATAGATGACGTGGGAATACGTCTTCCCGGCTTTTGATGTTTGGGTGACTTTCGGTAGCTGTTTCTTTGATAATCCCGCATGTCGCGTGACCGCCGCCCGCAACTTTTCTTCCTGATAGGGGAACCGGAGCGGTCCTAGCGTCACGCGGGATTCCTGACCTCCGGCAATCGCAGATCCAGCCGGAAGGCGCCATCCGGTTGAATGCGGACCACACAGCCCTGGCAACCCGCCATTTCGTCGCTTGATCCCAGTACGATGAACTGGCTGGATCGCGCGGACCGCCAGTCGCGCCCGCCATTGTGCATGATCGGCGTAGCCGTTTTCCCGCAAGTGATGCTGCGCGTTGAACAATTTCCGTCCGCCGAAACACAGGCCGGACGCATAAGGCCAGCGCTGCTCGGCAATGGCCTGCGATCGCCGCTCCCGCACATGGCCCAGCCGACGCTTCTTTTGATGCAGGCGGTGCTTTAGCCTTTCGACGCTGGATGCGCACGATTTTGCCGCGCGCGCTTTCGCGATCTGCTTTTCGAGCTTCGGCAGAAGCTTTTGAGTGGCCTCGATCTTGCCGCTCAGGGTGTTTTCCAGGTTTTTCAGATTTTCTACGCGGTTATCGGCCAGCCCTTCGACATACCGGCGCACCGCATTGAACTGTCGGGCGGTGATGTCGAAACGGCGAAGATACGCGTTCTTGAATGATGCGCCGGCGCGTTGTTCCCGTGCCATGTCCGCCGCCAGATGACGGGCCACCCGGTTGAACCGCTCCGCGTAGGCGGACAGGGCGGCGTCCTGCGCCGACGTAAGGTTTTTGATGCGGGTGTACAGCGTGATCATGCGGGCTCCTGGCGCAGGCGGCCACCGCCTGCGCCGCGCGCTGTCTGGCCGACCGCCGGCCATGCAGGCGGGCGCAAAAGGAGGTGGGCACCGAAATCCTGTCCTGTGCCAGATCGTCCTGGAGTTCGGATTCATCCACCACCAACAGTTGGCCGCCACGCGCAGCCAGTGCCGCTTCCCCATATTCGGCGCCGCAACGCATGAGCCGGTCGCGGTGCTCCACGACAAGTTTCTCCACCGAGTTGTCGCCCAGCAGTCGCAACAGTGTCTTCCGGTGCCCGCTCATGCCGGAACCCACTTCGGTCACCGTCTCCGCCACGGAAAGGCCACGGCTGTTGGCGAAAGCGACGCACCGCGCCACCTGTCCGTCCCGGTTGGGTTTCTGGTCATGACGGGAGACCCGGGCGTAGACAACGGCTCGACCTGTGGGGACTTCCGGCACGTCCACGAGAATGGTGCCCGTAGACAACTGATGCGCAGGCACAGGCAGTGTTCCGTTTTTGAACCACTCCCAGGCGGTGCGATAGGTCACGCCTTGCGTTTTCGCCGCACGCGCTTAGTCTCATGCGGTATAGGGCAATATGAATCTCCGGAAAGTTCCGTGTTTATGGCAACAGTGGTCAACCCCAAGGCCCGAGATGGGATGCGTCACGCCCCAGCGGCCGGACGAACCCGATGGCCTCCACCCGCCGCCTTTCTCACGCCACGGCAGGCACCCCTGCAACCGACGGTCCCCGCACCCTGATCGCGCGATCAGGTGATACGCGGGCGCCACACGGCGCGCCATCCATCCGCCGAGCATGGCCGCCGACAGCGGTCGTATTCCGCGTCATTTTGCTCGCGACCATGAAATATCATGGGCTTTATCCCTTCAAAGCCCCGACAAGCCCCGTCACCCAGAGAACGCAGCCTCTTTTCCGGGCCATCCGTTACCCTTACGCCATTTAGCCATTACAGACGGGGTATATTGCTTAGGAGCAACATGCCTCGGGCTTTGTACACACCGCTACCACACATCGGTCTGCGTCGGATCGCCCTAAAAGCTGAAATCCGCTGATACGTAATAGGTGCGTGGGGCCCCTGGGTAGCCAAGGGTCGCCCCAGCACTGTTGCCCCCGAGATAGCCGCCCGATGTCACGTAGGCGTATTCATTGAAGCGCTTGTTCAGGAGATTCAGAACCGACAACACGATCTTCATCTTGTCCGCACGCCCGTCAGTGTTCCCCACGGGCACAGTAAGGCCGAGCGAGGCACTCCAGATATTGTAGGCGGGAAGCGTCTGCGAGGATGGCGCGCCGGTGTCGTTGTTGAAGATATTCTGGCTCCCGGTAAAGGTCGTCCAAAGCCTTGGGTCATAAACGATTCCACCACCGAAATACCGATAGGACGCCCCGGCCGTGAGCGTCTCGGTCGGCACATAGGGCACCGCAAGGCCCGCAAACGCCACACCACCCGTCGTGTAGCTCACATAATGCGCCCGCTCATAGCCGACATTGCCGAACACATGGAGACCCCCCACCGGATTGTCTGCCGAAGAGAGATTCACTCCTTGATAGAGGCTGTCGCCAGTAGCCTCGATGGTACTGCCGTTGCTGGTCGTCACATTGATGAACTGGTTCGTAACGGACAGGCGGTAATAATCGAGGTTCAGCCGGAAACGGCGCGCTATCCCCGAACGCCTCACGAGCACATGCACGCCCGCGGTATCGTACCGGCCCTCGGTTGGGACCAGCACCGACGATGGCAGCGCCTGGTAGGGGCCCCCGCCTCCGCCAACCTCGGGATTTTGATAGGCCGTGGAGGTCTGGGCATAAAACGCAAGGTTTCGCGTCCACTGATAACGAATGTCGAGCGACGGCTCGACCTTCGTGAAAGTCGTCGAGCTGTTGGGTTGCGTCTCGGGATCATAAGCGAGATTGGCCTGTGGGAAGTCCGTGGTCGCGTGATTGGCGTAGGTCGTACCGAAATAGGCGATCCGCACCCCCGGCGTTACGCTGAGGCCATGCGCGATCGCGATCCGGTCCTGCACGAAGGCGGCGGCGAAATTCTGGTAAAAATACCCGCTTCGGTACTTGGACGGATAGGAATACGTAAACGGAATGCCCGACGGACTCGTGACCTCAGGACTGTAAAAGGCATTGCGCGTGTCATAGACGCTATAGAGATAGTAACCACCGGCCGCGACCGCGTTGCGTGGCAGGGCGAAATCGAAAACAAACTTGTCCCCGAACGTCGCGGTATGGGGGTTATTGTATTCAAAAAGGTTGTTGGCACCCTGGTTGAAGTCGTTGTAGTGATTGTGCAGGCGGTTTCCATGACGATACCAAAGCGTGTCATGCAGCGCGGTCACCGGGGAAAAGCGCAGGGTCACGGGCATATAGACGAGATAGGTGGCGTTCTCGGCTTGCTTGTGCCATACGCCAAACGGTGTGCCACCGTAATATCCCGAAGTGGTTTCGCTGTAGAGTGGCCCCGGGATCGTGGCACCGGTGCTCGTAAAGCCGTTTACCGTGAGCCCCGCTATGGGCGTGATCGGAATGAACGCCGGACGATAGGAATGGGAATCGGCAACATAGGCGCCCAGCCCCACGCTTCCATTTGCCAGAAGCTTCACCACCTTGCCATAAATGGCCTGATCATGGCTGGGGTTTGCGAAACCATCCTCCTGCGATTGGATATAATCGTTGGACTGCGTGGCGCCCGCCGCCAATACCGCCGAATAGCCGTTATGAAGCCCGGTACGGACCGCGAAATGGAAGCCTTGCGTGCCATAGCTGCCGAGCGTTATGCCGACGTTGGCACCCGCGTTCTTGGTGGGTTGCACGGGTACGAACCCGATAGTGCCCCCAAGACTGTCATACCAGCGGCTGTTGGGATTTCCCGGACCGTAAATGACATTAATGCCCGATATAAGCGACAGTTCGGGGATTTGGGGCGTGGCCCACAGCCCCGATCCGGGGTTGTTCATCGGGACGCCGTCGAACGTCACCGCCAAAAGACCATTGGAAGTCAATCCCTGCAGGCCGCCCCAGCCCTGCTCTATGCCGTTTATGCTGATCGCCGCCCGTTGCGCACCCACCGCCCCGGGGCTCACTACCCGCACACCCGGTGATTGCGCGAGCGCCTGCGCCGCCCCGCCGATCGGACCCGCAGCCTGCAACTGATGATGGCCTATCAAGAGCTCGGATTGTGCGCTGTGAAAGATCTGCTTGGCAGTGAGCTTCTTGTTGGTTTTCTTGAGCGCCTTGGCGTCTGCCGACCGGTGGGTCTCGGCGTGCACGGCCCCGATATTGATACCCCCTGTAGGGGTTACAGGAGTGGGCGGCGTGGTGGTGGCTGCGCGCGCCACACCCCATCCCAGGGTCATAGCCGCCAGGATAGCGCCGGGCAGGCGCCCATAAGCGCCTGGTCCCCGTCCGAGCCCCGCCTTCGCCCGCCCCGTCACGCCGGCACCGATCACCATAAATATCCTCCCTTGGATATTTGTTTGTTTGTTGGATGGCATTCTTAGTGCCTATCGTGACCGAACGATGACATTCCCAACACGGGTGGTGCACAATGGGTGGCAAAGAAGCGCCCGTGTGTTGAAACCATGCCGAGCCAGGACCGCGGCCCTGATGGATGTCATAATCGGCGCCTGGCATGAGCGCCACGCGATGGATACCGCACATGGTGCGGCCGGTCGACCCGCCAGCATCATTGGGGCCAACTCGCTGCCATTGGACGAGGATTACGCACGGAACCGCCTGACGCGTGACCGACGGTCATGGAGGTCGCGGCCACGTCCAGCGACGCGCAACACCGCACTAACCGGTCAAACAGGATAAATCTTTATGAGTCATTGGTTTCTCGCGACCCTCGCGCACCTCATCCACATTGCCACGCCGGTCATGCATCGCTATGGACTTTGGGGCCTGGTGGCAATCCTGTTCATCGAAAACATGGGGGTCGTGTTTGCACCGGGCGAAGCCGTCGTGGTCACCGCCGGCTTTCTCGCCGCCAAGGGCGCCTTCGGCATCGCCGAGGTGCTCCCGCTCGCACTGCTCGCCTCGGTGCTCGGCGCCTATGTCGCCTACGGGTTGGGGGCCCGTTATGGACACGCCGGCCTCTTGCGCTATGGGAAATATATCGGGGTGAAGCCCGTCATGATCGATCGCGTCCATGAGCTGTTCCGCCGCTATGGCGCGGTGATCGTCGTTGTCGGGCGCTATATCGTGCCCTTGCGTCAACTGCAGGGCTATATCGCCGGCAGCGCGGAGATGGGCTTTCGCCCGTTCGCGCTATGGAGCGCGATAGGTGCGGCCCTGTGGGTGGGGACCTGGGGCGGTGGCGCCTGGTGGCTCGCGCAATCGATTCCGGGCTGAAATCCCACGGTCCCGGCAGGGCCCGGGCCAAGATCGGCGGCCTTCGAAGCCCGCGTTACCGGGACAATGGACGCCGGGCAAGCCAGCCGTAACGAGCCCCGCCGCGCGGTCTTGGCGCGAAACTAGGAGTGGGCGCCGTGAGAAAAGGCCCAGATCACGACCATCAGCATGACCACGATATAAAACCGCAGGCCCCAGAACACCCACTGCTGCCAGGCCTTCAGGGGGCGCGGACCGACCTCGGGTAGCGGCCTATCCCAGCCCTCCTCGCGCAATAGGCGCGCGAGTTCGGCATGATCAACTTGTTCGACACGTTTCACGTCGCACCCCCGAACACATGCGGGAACACCGTGGTGATCCCATAAAGGGCGTTACAGACGATCAGTAACACCATGATCACGACCGCACCGATATTGCGATTGCGGCTATTGACGAACGGCCCCATGAGCTCCGCGTCGTTTACAAGCATGAGAAGAAACAACATCGCCGCCGGCATAAAGATCGTGGCGATCACCTGGACTGTGATGTTCAAAAAGCCGAGCGGCACATGAGGCAACATGACAACCCCCGCGGAGACTGCGGAGCCCACGACCGCAGGCGCATAGAAGGCCCAGGCCTTGCGCGGGGCATCGTTCAAGGATCGCGGGAGATTCAGCGCCTCCCCCATCGCCCACGCAGTGCTGGCGGTGATCACGATCGATGAGATGAGGCCGGCCTCTATCAGGCCGAGCGCGAAAAGATCCGTCGCCCAACCGCCGACATGATCCTTGAGGGCCGCGAGAACGCCCTCCACGTTCAGATCCTTGGCGTTGGGAAGCACATGGAGATGCTGCCCGGTCAGTATGATGATAGCCATGGCCACGATCACCATCCCAGTGACCCCCAGCATCAGATCGCGCCGACTGGCGTCGATGTCGTGAGGCAGCAGGCCCTTGTCGACGATGCACGACTGCTGGAAGAAGAGCTGCCACGGGGCGATCGTCGTCCCGATATTGGCCGACAGCAGCACGAGGAACCCGGACGACAGCAATCCCCCGGGCACCAGCCAGTTGCCGCCCACGAAAGCCCGCCCCACCGCCGACCAATCGGGATGCGACAACAATGCCAAAGGGACGAAGATGAGATTCAAGACCGCGATGAAAAGCGCAATCCGCTCCCAGGTCCAGTAGCGCAGAAACACGAGCACGAAGGCCACGAAAATGAGTGTGGCGGGCACCGTGAGCCAATGTGACAGACCGAAAACATCGCCCCCCACGCGCACCCCGATGAACTCGGTCATGAGCGTCAGGATGTTGGCGATCACAAGGTCGGCGATCGAGAATATCCCCCAGAAGGCGCCGTAGCGCTTCCAGATCAGCTCCGCATGGCCGCGGCGCGTGACCGCCCCTAGGCGTATGGTCATCTCCTGAACGAAATAGGCCATGATGCCCAGCGGGATCATGATCGGCAAAAACACCCCGAGACCGTAGACCGCACCGGTCTGCGAGTAGGTGATAACACCGCCCGCGTCATTGTCCCCAAGCATGACAAGAAGACCGGGGCCGATGAGCGCAAGCCACAATGCGATCCGGTTGCCGAGGGTCTTGGGGCCGTTACGCAATCGCGCGATCCGCAGGCGATCCTGCACGCGTATCAGCAGCGCCTCCGGCACCACCACCTCATCGGTCTCCCCACCCGGCGGCCTGACCCTGGCACGCCGCTCGATTTGCCGCGCCTGCGCCGCCTTGGCCCGCAAAAGCGCCGCCCGTAACGCCTGAAGAACATGCACTTGCATGAGCGACCCCTGGTATGTCCGTGAAACCGGGCCACGCGCGCGCCACGGCGAGCGGACCCTCGTCTCTCTATGATGCGATTTTGGGTGGGACGGGACTGTGATGGGGCCCGGACCCACGGTCTGCCCAAAGGCGACCGCGATCCGGCGTCATGCGAAGCGGGGTCTACCTTCAGGCCTTGGCTGTATGGCTACTACTACCCATTGGGTAGCGGGCCCTCCAAATAAGCGGTCGTGCCGCGATGGCGGCTTTGTAGCAGCCCATTCCAGGGCTGTCAACGCCTATGTTGTACTCTTTACAAAACCCCCCATAATCGGGCTCATCCCTGCGCCATACCTTCCCGGGCCAAGCGCGGTTCCATCCGCCCCGGCCGCTCGCCATCGTGGTCCGGGCATCGGCATCACCCCATAACACCCGGTTCCATTCCCGCCGCCCCACCCCCTGGTGCGTCCGTCTGCGTCCCCGACCCATATCGCCCGACCCCCGCTTTCGTGATCCACTCCTCGCCCGGTGCCCCATCACCCCTGCCGCCCACCGGGAGCCCGCCCCCGCAGGCCCAGAGGACGACGACGCCACCCTCGACCCCGCTGCGTGCCCACGGCGTCTATTGCGCGCCCCAGTGCTTTGTGGCAATAGCCTCACCGAGGTCCAGATCCACCAGGCGCCGGCGTACCTCGAACAACTTTTCAAGCAATGCGGGTTCGGTACGCGCATAACCCTCGGCATCCGGCACGCGCTTGACCACGACACCCAGGAGCTCGGTGATGGCATTACCGATCGAGTTCTGGCTGATGGTGACGATGAGCTTACCCGTGTCATTGCGGTAAATGAGCTGCTTGAATGCCGGCTGCCAGCGGATCGCGTTGGCGTAGCGGGCGTCCCGTATGCAGTGGTCACGCACCATCTTCGCGGTCTTCAGGAAGTTGCTGTTAAAAAGCAGCTTCTCCTCGACCAGATCCGGGAAATATATGTCACGCGGCATGGGGGCGTTGCGTGTCGATACCTGCCCGAAGAAGGTCCTATAGAAGTCTATGAACCCCTTCAGGATCGTGTCGTACTCCTTCCAGAACCGTACCTTCTTCAGGGATTCGGCGCCCCCCTGAACCTCCCAGCTGGGCAGACCCTGCGGATAGCCCGTCAACGCAATCTTGCAGGAACCGTGCTCGCAGGTCTTCAGTATTTCGAGATCGAGGCCCGCGAAGAAATCGAGATAAACATCGCGCATGTAGGCCTGAAAAAGCGAGTTCTGACCGCCATCCGTGAGATTCGGATTCTCCGGGTCGGCCATCTTGGCCTCCCGCAGTTGCATCTTGTCGAACACGATGAAGTGATTGTGCAACATGCGAATACTCGGCACGCCCGGAGATGTAAGCGGCCAGGTGGCATCCAGGCTCGCCTCGCCCGACAACACGAGCGCCTGTTCGGGGTCCGGGTAGCACTCGAGCATGTAGGCGATTATGACTTCGTTCATGCGATTCCAGACATTCTTGACGTTGTCCGGAACCTGAGTGCGTCGCGCCGGCCGCCCAAGCGGGTCTAGGATGCTGCGTGCGGTATTGTAGATGATGGAAGTGTCGAACTCGTTGCTGTGCGCAATGGCCTTTCTATACAGCAGCAATCCTTCGGGGTTTTTGAGGAGACCATTGTTATCGGTAAGATCGTTGAGATTTTCCGTGCTGTTGAAAAATTCGTTGGGCTTCATACCCTCCGGTACTTCGAGGGGAATGGGGCGGAAAGGATTTGTGATTTCTCGAGGACCAACCTGCATCGTTCACCACCTTTATCTATGGAAGGATTTCATGCGGGCAACCGGCGCCCGCGCGGTCCCACCACGGATGGCGCACCTCCTGCACGGGACCGGTTGTAAGTATAAGACCCGGCCGGGCCTCAATGACACTCTTATCGCGCCCGAATGAGCTTTTGCAGGCGGTGATGGCGCGCGATGCCAGGGTGTCATTCGCGCCATTTATCCCCCCATGCACGGCATCGCGGGTAGCGCGCCGCGATGCGGTATCCAGCGGCGGCCGGTGGTCCTGAGGAAGCACGCATCCTGCACGCGGCATGCGACCATCGTTTTGCGGCGACACGCGGGCACCGGGGCATTACCGACAGACACCCTATCGCCCCTCGACCCCCTCGTGTAGCATAGACACATGATCGTTATCGCCCATCACCGACCTTTTCCACCCTCGCTGCCCATGATGCGGTAATACGTCTTTGCGCACCCCCAAGACCTTGGCGCCCTTGCTGGAAGACGGGCTCATCGACCATGTGATCCAGCCCTTGCGCAGCGGCAAGGAGGCGGACCTGTTCGTCGTCGCCACCGCCCACGGCGTGCGCTGCGCCAAGGTTTACAAGGAAGCCCGCCAACGCGGCTTTCGCCAGGCCGGGCTCTACCAGGAGGGGCGAACCGTCCGCGACAGTCGGCGCGGACGGGCGATGGCCAAAAAATCGCGCTTCGGGCGCCACGAACGGGAGGAGGTCTGGCAGAACGCCGAGGTGGATGCGCTTTTTCGGCTCGCCGATGCCGGGGTGCGCGTACCCACGCCCTATCTCTGCATCGACGGCGTGCTGCTCATGGAACTTATCGTGGACGCGGCCGGAGAGCCCGCGCCACGCCTTTCCGACCTGATCCTGACGGCCGCCCAGGCGACCGCCATCCATGCAACCCTCATGCGCGACGTGGCACGCATGCTGTGCGCGGGCATCGTTCATGGCGACCTCAGTGAATACAATGTCCTTTTGGATGACACAGGCCCGGTCATCATCGACCTGCCTCAGCATCTGAATGCGGTCGCCAACAACAATGCCGCGGCCTTCTTCGTGCGCGACATCGATCATCTCACGGCGTTCTTCGGACGCTTTGCCCCACCGCTTGCCACGACCGACTATGGACGCGAGATGTGGGCGCTCTATCAAACCCGCGCCCTGCAACCGGACACACCCTTGACCGGGATCTACCATCCGGAATCGACCCCTCCCGATATCGCCCAAGTCCTGCGCGAAATCGACGCCGCACGCCGCGAGGAAGAGCATCGCCAAGCACGCCTGGCCGCGCACGCCGGGGCAGGCCGCGCCGATTGAGTACCGGGAGGCCGAGGGGCGACTGGCCTCGAAACACGCGCCGGGTGATAGGGTCGATGGCATCGAAAGAACTTGCACCCGGATATGCCAAGACCCGGTCATCACCCTCCTGGCGATGCGGGCGACAACCGGCCCCAGCCACCATCCCCGGCCCTGGTTCACGCTGCCGCCCGCAGGCGTAGCGCGACCTGGGATGTAGGACCGGCAACGGACCCCTGGCACCGCCCCAAGAACCGCCGTCACACCCCCCTTCATCGAGCGAACGCGAGCGGGCCTCAGGCGAGCGGAGAATCTGACCACAGCCGCCTATTACCCCAAAAACGGCAGTTGACCGCTCACGCCCCTCTCTATCCGGGTGCCCGTAAGGCGGTCGGATAGGTCCGTCCTCGAAGGAATTTCGCAAAGGCGCGTCGAAAGATGCGCGTGAGGCGCTCGAGGTCTGTCAACTGCGGCGGACTTGAGGGGGCTTAGGAAGACCGCGAAACGGGTCCGCACGGCTTGAATCGTGGCCTGCTTCGCGTGTTGACAGGTGATGGTAAG
>JAJZZU010000401.1 GCA_021797365.1 Pseudomonadota bacterium
GACGAGGCGCGGCGCGGGTATGTCCTGGCAGACAACCGATTCATCGACGCATGGTTCGCATATCGCAATACAATAGAGGGGGAGAAATGATCGACTACGCAACGAACGAGCGGAAAGCCTGGATCAGGGCGCAAGGCCGCGAACTTCGGCCCACATTCGGGCTTTTGCATCGCACCTACTCGCCGCGCGCGGATGCGGCGGTGGACCTGGAATACCAGCGCCGAGCCGAAAGGGCTTGGGCGCATACGCGGAACATTGGGAGGACGGGATGATCGACACTAAAGAGAGCATGACGGTCGAGAGCAACATGGTTGCCCTCTTGAACAAGGGGGAGATCGACCAGCAGATCGCGACCGCGCATGCGTATCCGCGCAGCGTCAAGCGCTTCCGCGATGAGACATTGGCGATGGTGACGCTGACCGAGAGCGTGGCGGCTGGCTGCATCTACGCCTTACCGCGCGACGGGAAGGTGATCGAAGGCCCCTCAGCCCGGTTCGCGGAGGTCATCGCCAGCGCGTGGGGTAACTGCCGCGCTGGCGCCCGGGTCGTTAACGAAGGCCCCGAGTTTGTAACCGCCCAAGGCGTCTTCCATGATCTTGAGCGCAACGTCGCGATCACTTACGAGGTGCAGCGCCGCATCACCGGTAAGGGCGGTAAGAAGTTCTCGCCGGACATGATCGGGGTCACGGCCAACGCGGCCTGTTCGATCGCGCTTCGGAACGCGATCTTGAAGGGCATCCCAAAGGCATTCTGGTCCGATATGTACGACCAGGCGCGCAAGACGGCGGCCGGTAGCTTGACGACGCTTGCCACCCGGCGCGCGGATGCGATCAAGGCCTTCCAGGTCTATGGGGTGACGGAGCCGCAGATCCTGGCGACTCTGAAACGCCCAGGTGTGGCCGACATCACCCTCGACGACCTGGTGGTGCTGCGCGGCCTATTCACCGCGATCAAAGAAGGCGACACGACGCCTGAGCAGGCCTTTGCCGCGCCGGAAGTCGCCATGCCGACTCGCAAGAAGACAGAAACCGCGGAGGGAGAACCGGAGGCCGAGAAGCCTACAGAGGCGGCCGAGGCCGTACAGGCGGTCTTGACCGGGGGCCAGCTGGCCGTCATCCGCAAAAAGCTATCGGCGGCCGGCATGGACGAAGCGCTCTTTCAGGAGCTCTATGGCATGCCCCTGGGCGACATTCCGCTCGCGGATTTCAACACCGTCCTCACCTGGCTGAAATCCAATGCCGATGCTTAAGTTCGACGAGGCCACCCACACCTACACCCTGGACGGCAAGGTGCTCCCGTCCGTGACGACCATCCTGCGCCCCCTCCAGGACTTCTCCGGCATCCCCGCCAATGTCTTAGAACGCAAGCGCCATCTTGGCACCGCAACGCACAAGGCTATCGAGCTGGACCTAGCGAACGACCTGGATATGGAAAGCCTGTCAGAGGCCGTTCAGCCCTATTTCCGAGCATGGAAACGATTTCAGACCGATTTTGCGCCGCGTAATGCCCAAAGCGAGGTTCGCGTCTTTTCCAAGCATGGGTACGCTGGGACGGCCGATCTTGTGTGCGAATCACGCGATCAAAAATTGTGGGTCTTGGACTTCAAGACGAGCGCGCAAATCGGCCTCGCGACGGCTTTACAGACGGCGGCTTACGCCGAGGCGTACATGGATATGGGGTGGGACTTACGCACCCCTCAGCGCGGCGCCGTGCATCTCAAGCCGGACGGAACCTACACGCTCCACCCCTACACCGACCGCAAAGACTGGCCCACGTTCCTGGCCTGCCTCACTCTTTATCACTGGAGAACAACCCATGACTGCTGAAATCGCTGTTTCCGTCTCCGTCCCGGCCGGCCTCGATACCGGCCCCCAGGCCATGCTCGCAGCGGCCCGGACCTACGCCATCGACTGCCCGGACCTCTACGAAGCCGCGGCCGAAGACCTGAAGGCCGTCAAGGCCAAGTTCAAGGAGCTCGACGCTAAGCGCAAAGAGATCGTGGAGCCATTGAACAAGGCCGTGAAGGCCGTCAATGACCTGTTCCGGCCGCCTCTGGATTACCTGACGGAGGCTGAAAGTGTGCTAAAGGGCGCGTTGCTCACCTATGACCAGGAACAAGAGCGTCTTCGCAAGGCCGAGCAGGAGCGGCAGGAGGCCATTGCTCGAGCCGAGCAAGCCCGGCTTAGGGCGGAAGCCGAAGCGGCGGCCCAGGCCGAACGGGAGGCCCGCATGGAGGCCGAGCGCATCGAACGGGAGGCTCGCGAGAAGGCGCAGGCGGAGGCCAGGGCGGCAGCCGAAGCCATCGCCCAGGCCAAGACCGCCGAAGCCCGGAAAGCCGCCCAGAAGGCCGCTGAAGAGGCCGCACAACGGGCCGAAGCGGAGCGCATCGCCCGGGAAGCGGAAGCCGCACGCCGGGCCGCAGAAGCCCAGGAAGCCGCCGCCATCGCGCAGGAGAAGGCTGAGGTTGCGGAGCTCATGCCGGCGCCCACAGTCGCGAGCCAGAAGCCCCAAGTCGCCGGTCTGTCGAGCCGCGAGAAGTACAAGGCGCAGGTCACGGACATGCACGCGCTCGTGAAAGCCGTCGCGGAGCGCCCCGAGCTCATGGGGCTTCTCAAGGTCGATGAGTCGGCGCTGAACAAGATGGCTGGCGCCCTCAAGTCGGCCCTCAATATCCCCGGCGTGCGCGTCTATGCCGAACGTCAACTCGCGAGCCGGTCATGAGCGGCGTCAATCGCGTCATCTTGCTCGGCCACGTCGGCAAGGACCCGGAGGTGCGATTCCTCCCATCCAGTATGCCGGTTGCCAATTTTTCGCT
>JAJZZU010000402.1 GCA_021797365.1 Pseudomonadota bacterium
CACGTCCATGGAAAAATTTCCCGCCGATGCCGAAGACGGCGCGCTTGCCTACTATGCCCATCTCGAGGCCCGTCTCGCGGGGATAAGGGAGCGGTTGCGTCGCCCGCTCAGTCTTGCCGAGAAGATCCTGTTCGCGCACTGGGTGGATCGTGGCCGCCTGCCGGTGCCCGGCGCCAGCACCGAGGCCTTCCATCCCGATCGCGTGGCCATGCAGGATGCCACCGCGCAGATGGCCTTGCTGCAGTTTATGAGCGCGGGGCGCGCCGAGGTCGCGGTCCCGACGACCGTCCATTGCGATCATTTGATCCGGGCCCGGGTCGGGGCGCGCGAGGATCTCAGGATCGCCGAGGGCACCAACGAGGAGGTCTACGCCTTCCTGGCATCGGTGGCTGCTAAATACGGCATCGGCTTCTGGCAGCCGGGTTCGGGGATCATTCACCAGGTCGTGCTCGAGCACTATGCCTTTCCGGGTGGGCTCATGATCGGAACGGATTCCCATACGCCCAATGCCGGCGGCCTTGGCATGCTCGCCATCGGTGTGGGCGGCGCCGATGCCGTAGACGTGCTCGTGGGCATGCCCTGGGAGCTACAGTGGCCGAAGCGCATCGGGGTGCGGTTGGTCGGTCGCCCCTCCGGCTGGACGAGCGGCAAGGACGTCATTTTGAGGCTCGCCGGGCTCCTGACCACGAGCGGTGGGACTGGTCATATCATCGAATATTTCGGGCCGGGCACCGCGTCCTTGAGTGCCACGGCCAAGGCCACGATCACGAATATGGGCGCGGAGCTCGGGGCGACCACCTCGGTGTTTCCGTTCGACGAGCGCATGGCCGCTTATCTGGAAAAGACCGGCCGGGCACGGCTTGCGGCCAGGGCCCGGGCCCTGGCGCCGCACCTGACCGCCGACGCCGAGGTGACCGCCCATCCCGATGAGGCCTTCGACCGGGTCGTGACCATCGATCTCGCCACCCTCGAGCCCCATGTCGTGGGTCCGCACACACCGGATCTCGCACGGCCGGTCTCAGCTCTGGCCGATGACGTCCGCGCCCACGGTTACCCCGAGACCCTGCAGGCGGCGTTGATCGGGAGCTGCACGAACTCGTCTTATGAGGATATCGGGCGGGCCGCGCATGTGGCGCGCCAGGCGCGTGCCCTGGGGATGAAGGCCCGGATACCGTTTCTGGTGACGCCCGGTTCCGAGCAGGTGCGCGCCACCATAGAGCGCGACGGGTTGCTGGCGGACCTCGAGGCCATAGGGGCCACCGTGCTCGCGAATGCCTGCGGCCCGTGCATAGGCCAATGGCAGCGTGAGGATGTGGCGGCGGGCACGCCCAACAGCATCCTGACCTCGTACAACCGCAACTTCCCGCGGCGCAACGACGGCAATCCCGGTACGCACGCGTTTATCGCAAGCCCTGAGGTGGTGACCGCCTATGCCCTCACCGGGAGTCTCAGTGAGAACCCGCTGGCCGGGATCGCGGTGGATGGCAAGATCGTATCTCTGGCCCCGCCGGTCGCAGACGAGCTTCCCGCGGCCGGCTTTGTGGCCGAGGCCGGCGGCTATACATCGCCGCGCGAGGATGGGGCCGCGGTGACGGTACGGATCCGCGCCGATAGCGAACGCCTGAGCCTGTTGGCGCCGTTCCCGGCGCCCACACCGGAGGATTTCCAGGGCTTGCCGATCCTGTTGAAGGCCGCCGGCAAGTGCACGACCGACCATATATCGGCCGCCGGCCCCTGGCTCAAGTATCGCGGTCACTTGGACCGGATCAGCGACAATCTGTTCATGGGGGCCAGCAACGCCTTCGCCGATGCCCCGGGGACGGGGTTCGATGTCGTAACGCAAGAGGCCGGCGTGCCGCTTGCGCGCCTCGCGCGCGCCTATAAGGCGCGGGGTCTCGGATGGGTGGCGGTGGGCGATGTCAACTACGGGGAAGGCAGCTCCCGCGAGCATGCGGCGATGTCGCCGCGCTATCTCGGCGGCCGCGTGATCCTGGTGCGCAGCTTTGCGCGCATTCACGAGACCAACCTGAAAAAGCAGGGGGTCTTGCCGCTTACGTTCGCCGATCCTGGCGACTACGACCGCCTCAAGCGCGATGACCGCGTGAGTCTGCCCGATATCCGTGCGCTCGCGCCGGGGGTGCCCGTGCCTGTCGTGATCAGGGGCGCGGATGGTGGGACCTGGGAGATGAGGGCGCACCACACCCTCACGGCCGAGCAGATCCACTGGTTCTGGGCGGGCTCGGCCCTGAATCTCATGGGTGCCCGGGCGCGTCCATGAATGATGCGGGGTGTTGACAAGGGCTCATCCCTTAATCACAATTCGCGGCTTACTGTTTGGAGGGGTACCCAAGCGGCCAAAGGGATCAGACTGTAAATCTGACGGCTCTGCCTTCGGAGGTTCGAATCCTCCCCCCTCCACCATCGTTATGGTGGCCAAGGCCTATCAAGCAGGCGCGTTAGGCGGGTGTAGTTCAATGGTAGAACTTCAGCCTTCCAAGCTGATAGCGTGGGTTCGATTCCCATCACCCGCTCCAGTTTGAGGCATATGTGAGGATGATCGGCCCATATAGCTCAGTCGGTAGAGCACTTCCTTGGTAAGGAAGAGGTCATCGGTTCGATTCCGATTATGGGCTCCAGATGCAAGACCGGGCGGCGAACGGCGGCCTGGGAAGAACGGTTCATAAACTGAGGTACCCACGGTGTCCAAGGGAAAATTTGAACGCACGAAGCCCCATCTGAATGTGGGCACGATAGGCCACGTCGATCATGGCAAGACCACGCTCACGGCGGCCCTGACCAAGGTCCTGTCGACGA
>JAJZZU010000403.1 GCA_021797365.1 Pseudomonadota bacterium
ATGACCTTGAGGTGCTTCTCTCTAAAATCCAGGCGCACGAGCAAATGTCCGCCCAGGCTGCGTGAGCAAATACGTCACCGAATTTATGGGCCAGGGTACTTAGTCTCCCCCCTTCGCTCCACCGGCTCCGCCGCTGCTCGCGCAACTTTGTTCGTCAGCTTCGTCGCTAATATGGGGGAGTCTGACTTCTCTGGCCCGTGCATCATCGGCTTCGGTTCCTCACCTTCCCGACGCGGGCCACCGCCGGATACCGCCCGGGGTGGTCAGGCCAGAGATCTCCCGGTTCCCAAACAAGGAGCTTTCGTATATGCCAGGTTCTTAGACCACGCTGAGCTGCCTGCGCACTCGCGATACCGCGCACAGGCATGTTGCCTTCCACAAGGGTGACAGCGTCGGCGCTCAGTACTAACCCTTTTTCGCGGCTCAATGGCTGGCCTACACGCACCCCTACCGACGCTTCGCCCATACCCTCACGAGTACCGACGCACGGCTTGGGGCCGATGTGGTTCGCTATACCTTCATCGTAATGGACTTGCACCATCTACTCCTTGCCGGTCTCCCGGCGCACCACCCGTGGGGTGAGTCCTCCGGGGTCGTCACAATTGCCGCAAACCGGCGTCGGGCTTAGCTTTGACCGGCTCGGAGGTGAAGTCAACTGCGGTTTTTAGGGTGATGCGTTTGGGAGACGCCACCACCTGACGATAATGCCTGACGGGGATGGGAAAATTCCCGCGCCATTTTTTAAGCAGAGTGACTTGTGACCTGCAGGGGGCTCGGCGGCATGGCCTCTTCGTCCGCGAGCGCCAGGGCCCCGCGGATCACGCGGTACACCCACCATATGCTCACCATGATAAGCACGGCGTAGCCGAGTAGCGCAAAGAAGAGGAAGAGACCGGCGGCGGCCCACAGAAGGCCCCACCAGAAGGTCCGTATCATCCAGCGGTGATGGCTCCCGTAGCAGGTTCCGCTGCGATCACGTCGCCAGTAATTGAGGCCTAGGGCCAGGATGCTCGGCGCCAGCATGCCGAAAAACCCCACGACGTAGAGGGCGTAGGCGACCACCACCAGTTCGCGCTCGCGATTCCCATCGAATGGCCGGATGTCCACCAAGACCTCCTCTCACGCGCAGTGCAGGAGCCCCACGCGAATACCGGTCAGAACATACTGGACCGCAAGCGCCGTCAACAACACGCCCAATAAACGGGTCACCACGTTGGCCCCGGTCTCGCCCATCAAGGCCAGTATGCGCGCGGCCGACAACAGTACCGCAAGCGTGATGGCCAACACCAGAGCCAGTATACCAAGGAGCAGCCCGATCGCGATAAGGCGGCCATGGGCAGCCGAAAGCATGAGCAGAAGGCTTGTGAGCGCCCCGGGACCGGCGAGCAGCGGGATGGCGAGCGGAAATACCGAGATGTCATTGCGCCCCCGCGCCTCCTCGGTTTCGCGCCGGGTCGTCGAACGCAGTCCGGAGTGGCGGGCAAAAACCATGTCGATCGCAAGCAGAAACAACAGGATGCCGCCCGCGATCCGGAAGGCCGAGAGCCCTATCCCCAAGACCCGCAACACGGCAAAACCGCTCACAGCGAAAAATAGCAGTACCAAGGCGGCGATCAGTACGCCCTTCACCGCCATCCGTTGGCGATATTCGTGGCTCGCGCCCGCCGTCAGCGCCCCGAAGAGCGGCACCAGGCCGATGGGGTCGACGACGACAAAGAACGTGAGAAAGATGTCATACGCCTTCATGACAGCGGCCATCGCGCCAAGACATCGTACACCCCCGGCTGCTCGCGCCGCGACCGGCACAGGACATAGTCGGCCACGGCCCACCGCACCGGCTCGGACGGCGGCGCGGCCCATCGCGGATCCGCCGCGGTCAGGCGCGCGAGCGTGACATGGGGGCGGTAGCGGTGCGTCGGCACCCTCCCCGTGGCCGCGGCGACCAGCCGCTGCAGATGCTCCGCAAGCGCGAGCAGCGCCGGTGGCGGGCGCGAAGGCGCAAGCGCCGCGATGTCGCCTGCCCCAAGCCAGGCCATCTCATCCAAAACACACACGAACGCCTCCCCCGACACACCCGCGGCCCCCGCCTCCAGGACGCGCCGGTCATCGGCCTCGACGGCACCCGCGAATGCAAGTGTCATGTGGTATCCGTCGGCCGCCACCGGCCTGCCTGCCGACTCGCCGGCGCGCGCCGCGAGCCGTACGCGCACATCCTCGCCGGGCCACAGTGCGAAGAACAACCGCTCGCGCCTAGAAGAAGACCCGCAACCCGCCCTCATAGTCGGCAATCACTGTATCGCTCTGGGGCTCCATGATAACAAGATTACCAGACTCCTGCGGCGCGCTCTGCCCGTACGAGAAACGCGTGTAGCGGACCGCGGCATACAGCCCGAGCCAGCGCGACAGCCGCAGGTCCAAGGAAGCCCCCGCCTTGACAAGCGGGGCCGTGCCAAGACCCTGCGAAAAGCCGAGTGCCGCGACCGCGATCGCCGGATTCAAGGTCTGTCCGGCGGCGGCGTAGACGCTACCCACCAGGCGCTGCGTCAATGCCACCTGGATGAGCGCGCCCAGCGCCACGTAATCGTGGTGATAGTCCTCTTCATAGGCCTGCCTCGTCCCGACCCCGATCAATCGCCGCCAGGCGTGGTGCCCATACTCGATAAACGGCACGGCCATCACCACCCCATCGGGAAACGCCGCGCCCAGACGAATCCCGTAGCTCGAAATGATGGCGCCCGACACCCCGTTTGGGATCGGCGTTCCATTTTGCGCATACCCTTGATAACGGACGTTTCCACTTACCCTGTC
>JAJZZU010000404.1 GCA_021797365.1 Pseudomonadota bacterium
GCGGTAGAACCCCTTATAATGGCCGATCTCGTCCTCACGGATATGGCCGGCCAAGGCCGCCAATACCGGCTCTGGACTGGCTTCGCGCAGCATCCCGTAAAAGCTCGACGTACCGGTCTCCACCACGCACCGCGCGGCCATTTCCAGGGCGCGAGTCGGGCCAAGCCGCGCGGTCTCGCAATACGGCGCATAATCCGCCCGGAACCCGTCGAAGCCCCGCTGCCAATCGAAGTCGGGCCATACGGATAGAACGTAGCGTTTCAAGGCCTCGCCATGCTGCACCTCCTCCGGCCCCCATTTGCGCGCAAGCCAGGCACAGGTCTCGTCATCACCGGCATAATAGTCGCCCAGGTTGCGGGCATACAGATCGGAGAGGATCTCCACAAACGACGAGGCGGCGAGCAGGTAAAACCAGTCGCGATCATCGGCGATCATCGTCCGATCCACCTGGTCGTAGGGGATGTCGTCGAGCGACCACCGTCGCTGGAAAGGGCTAGGACGCATTTCCACAGTAGAACCTCCCATCGGTCTTGTGCCGCCTCTTAGGCGCGGCGGCAGTCATGGGACGGCCGCCGCGGACCGTCGGTCGTGCCGGCCGATAGGTCTGGGCATGCCGTCGCGCTAGTATAAAAAACCATCCGGAGGCCCGCCAGCCGACGTCGGGCCCGCGCCCCTGGGCGGCCTTACCGGTCGAACCCACACAACGAGAGGGAGATCGCCATGCACGATCATGACACAACGGCACCGGACAACGGTGCCTATTTGTCCACCGAACCGAATGTCGAGACCGCGATCTTGGCCAGCGGCTGTTTCTGGTGCGTCGAGGCCGTCTTTCGCGAGCTGCGCGGGGTCCTGAAAGTGGAGTCCGGATACTGCGGCGGCACGCGCGAGACCGCCGACTATCAACAGGTATGCACAGGACGCACCGACCACGCCGAGGCGGTGCGCATCTCTTACGACCCGCAGCAGATCCGCTACGAAGACCTGCTCACGGTGTTTTTCTCGATCGCCCACGACCCGACGCAAAAGGATCGACAAGGTAACGACCGCGGACGCCAATACCGTTCCGTCATCTTCTACGGCGATGAGCGCCAGCGGGCGGCGGCGACTACCATCATCGCGCAATTGACGCGTGATCAGGTCTTCAAGGATCCCATCGTGACCGAGGTCGTGGCCGCAAGCCCATTCTATCCGGCCGAGGCCTATCACAACAATTACGCCGCCTGCCATCCGGACCAGCCCTACGTCGCGCATGTCGCGGCCCCCAAAGTCACCAAGCTCCGGCGCTATTTCACGCACATGCTGCGGCGCTCCCCGCTATCATAACGGCTAGCACAAAAAGGAGTGACCCATGAACGATGAGACATCCAAGCGCTATTCGGCGTCCGGTTACGACCTCTCGCCGCTGCCCGCCGTCGTTTACGAGCGGCGCGTGAAAGACCTCACCCCCGAGGAGCGGCGAGTGCTGCTCGCCTCGGGCACCGAGACGCCATTTTGTGGCGGCCTGCTCGATGAGCACGGTGTCGGGACCTTCGTCTGCCGGCTGTGCGCACTGCCGCTCTTTCGGTCCGAGGACAAATTCGAGTCGGGCACCGGTTGGCCGAGCTTCACGCGGCCTCTTGATCCCGAGCATCTCACACGCCTCACTGATACCAGTCACGGCATGACACGCACCGAGATCCGCTGCGCGCGCTGTCAGAGCCATCTCGGGCACGTCTTTCCCGACGGGCCGGCCCCGACCGGCGAACGGCATTGCGTCAACTCCGTGTCGTTACGCTTCATGCCCGATGGCGCGCGGGCCGATCACGAGGATCACGACACTTGACATCCTCCCCTTCCCTCGACCTCACGGCCGCCGCTCACGCGGGATGCGACTATTGGCCTGATCGAGCTTGACCCCTTGCGGATAGCGAAAGCTGTCGGACCGACCTTTTTTCTTGGGGCCCGGGAAATCGGCGCGTTTCTCGAAAACGTTGCGGTAGGCACGCTCCAGGTCTTTGAGCGATTGCCGCAGGGCTTGTGATGGGGATTCTGCGAGCCACTGCGTGTCGGGATGGTTTTTCCATTCCGTTAAGAATCCCCATAATCCCGCATAGCCGAGCCGCTTCTCGCCCTGCTCATAACGGGCCTTCTGCAGCGCCAATGCCTGGTTGTAGACAAACCGGCACGACCCGGCAAAACGGTGTAGCTGACGTTGTTGCGTGCCGGTGGGTTTGATCTCGTACTTGAAGGCTTGGAGACGAACTATAAGGGTCATTATAGACCAAAATCACGCCATCCATCCCCCCTAACGACGGGGTTTTTCGCGCTTTTTTGGGTAAAGCCACGGCGAACACGCAGCCAGGCCCGAAGGTCCCTGGTACAGCCCGCTCCACGCCCTAGACTGACGATTGGCCACAGAAGGCAGATGCCATGCGCATGGTCGTCAACGGGATCGAAAGGACAATACAGGCGTCGCCGGATACACCTCTCTTATGGGTGATCCGCGATGAATGCGGGCTCCCCGGGACCAAGTACGGTTGCGGTATCGGGGTGTGCGGGGCGTGTACGGTCCATGTCGATCACGCACCCCTGCGCGCCTGCATACTCCCGGTGGGATCCCTGGCCGGCCGCCATATCACTACGATAGAGGGCCTGTCCTCCAACGGCATGCATCCCGTACAAAAGGCGTGGGTGGCGGAGGATGTCCCGCAATGCGGTTACTGTCAGTCGGGACAGATCATGAGTGCCGCGGCGCTATTGGCGCGCCATCGTCACCCGAGCGACCGCGAGATCGACGCCGCCATGGCCGGCAACCTGTGCC
>JAJZZU010000405.1 GCA_021797365.1 Pseudomonadota bacterium
CCGACTGGATCGCCGCCCATGTGCGCCTGTTTGCGCACCTGATGTCGGTGCCCGCTCTCCTCATCCCGGGTTATGTGGCCGGCAACATAATCCGGGATCCAGCAACCCGGGACGCCGTTGGGCCACTCGAAGGCGTGGCGGTGGCAGGCAAGCCACGTCTCCACCTTCTGGTTGCGTACGAGCTCGGCGTATTGGTGACGGCTCCAGGCGAGCGTCATGACGAAAAACCAGGTCTTGAAGACCTCGCCGGTCGCACGGTCGACGATCTGCGGCCCCTGGCCGAAGTCGATCTGGGCGGCGTCGGCGACCGCGAAATCCCGGATCACCGTGGCCGGGGGGCCTTAAGTCCACGGCCCGATCCAGCCGACGGTAGATGGTGGGCACGCTGCCAGTGAAGCGGTGCTTGCGCGCCAGCGCCTGGTGGATGGCCTTCGCGGTGATCCCCTGACCGTGCCAGGCGAGGATCTGCTCGCGAAAGGGTGCGGCGCTCGACACCGACCGGTTGGTCGGCGCCGGGGTAAACACCTCTGCCAGCTCTCCGTCCTCGGGCAGCGGGACCTTAGGATCAAGCCAGCCCCGCTCCAGGGCCTGTCGGCGCACCCGGGCTACGGTCTTGCGACCCACCCGCTGAGCGCGGGCGACATCACGATCAGACTCGCCCAATCGCAGGCGTTGAATCACTTGCCGGATCTCGTACATCTCGAACCTCCTGTTGCTCATCGCGTCTCCTCTCGATAAAAAACCTCGAGAGGGTAACGCACCAAGGGGTCCGAAAACGGGAACCGGCGACCTGACGTGGCCTCTTTAGGCCGCGAACGAAATGGCTCCATGGGGGCGCGAGTTAAGAACGCTAATTCTGCTCACTGGAAAGCATCGCCAAGGCGTCCGGTATCAAGTTCATGCCCATGACCTGCGTAGAACATCCGCCACGATCGCGGAATCCCTGGACATACCGCCTATTCGGCGATCTGCTCGCCTTGCTGCAAGTCCTTCATGCCCGCCCTCTGCTCGACGGCCTCGTCGCCTCCCACCCGCTGCTTGCCGTCATGTGCATGTGGGGAGCCCCTCCTGCCCCTGAGGATGTCCCGCGCTGCGCAAGCACCAGGTATTCCCCGGCGCAGCGCGGGACTCGTCCTGCCGTCCCGCCTCACATAGCTCGCGATCAACATCCTTGATGAGGTCGGGGCGTAACATCTACCATTGATCTGGCCCAGGCTTTCCAGAATTACACAAACGACCAAACCTAGCAAAATTAGGCAACGCTTGTAAATAGGGTGGCCAATTATGTTCAAAGTGTCAGATTTTATTCCTGACCTTAATGTCGACGTAGCCGTAGGCCAACGCGGCGGTCAGGAGACGCCATTGCGCCATCATCCCCAATACCGCATCGAAAATAGGAGTAGCCCCACTAAGACGGGAGATGCGTAAACAACAAAAAGACCCGCGTGATTGGATATTTTCCAACGCTTCGGCAACACGTGTTGCGGCATGGAGGGATCAATAGCGCAGGCAAGGATAGTGCCCCCACACCCAAAACCCAGAAAAAAAAGGGCCACGACTTCTATATAATCCAAAAAATGGAGTCGAATGGATGCTGTCGTGATGGAACCTGGATCATCGGCTGCGGCCATCAACAAAGTCACCCCAAAGACCAAGAGGATGTTGAGTGCTAGATACCCCGCCGCGATCCGGGCAACGCCATGGACTACGCGCATTAAAGTAGGCCGTTGCATCCTCCCTCCTGTTGTTCTTATTGTGGCGTCAATGTCACTGTCGTCACCCACAGAGCCTACATTATGAATGGTTACCCCAACCTCCCCACCAGATCCTCGGCCTTCAAATGAGTATACCGCTTCAACATCTGCAGGGTCTTATGCCCCGTGATCGCGGCCACCTCCATAGGGTTTAGGCCCTTCTCAAAGAGCCCGCTGGTCGCCTCATGCCGCAGATCGTGGAAGGTCAGGCCCTCGATGTTGGCGGCCTTGCAGACCCTCTCGAAGGCCTGGGATGGAGTCCGGGCGCATATTGGAGGCCTGAATGGCCTTATACCCCACACGCGCCCATCGAGGCGCCGGTGCAGCCCGTCCAGGACCGCCAACGCCGCCGTGGAGAGCGGCACCCACCCGCCGGGGCGCCCCGGTCTTCGTTTCCGGAATCAGGAGCACCCGGGCCTCATTGCCCCCCGCATCGGGGGTGCGGTCCAGGTGTTCCCGGCGCATGGCGGCGATCTCTCCGCGACGCATGGCGGTTTCGATGGCCGCGCTCAGTGGCGGCCAGAAGGCGCGGGGGTTCGTCGGAGACGAGGCGGCGGGTGCGGGCACCGGGGAGCTTGGGACGCTGACCCTTGACGAGGTACACGGGATTTGTCAGGGGGGACTCCATGCCCCAGGCCGTGCGGGCCGTGTTTAAGAGGTGAGAGGGTGAGACGAGGTCGAGCCGGATCATATGGGCCCCGACCCCTTCGACCTGCCGTTCACGGATGAAGGCCGCGATGTCCTTGCCGCGAATCGCCGCCAGCGCCCTACGGGCAAGAGGTCTTTTGTTGAGGCGACGGCACCGAAGGGTATCGTGGTAGGCGTCTTTCTTTTTGGGAGCGGCATCAAGCGCGTAGCGCTCCAGTGCCTCAGCCAAGGTCGTCGATTCCGCCTCGATCCGGGAAACAAACACGCCCCGATCCATGTCCCCCTCGATCTGTCGGGCCCAAGCCTCAGCCTTCCCTTTGGAATCGATGGTGCGGGTTTGTTGGGGGTACCCTTTACGGCCTCACAAGCGCTTGCCAAACTCGCTTACCGCGCG
>JAJZZU010000406.1 GCA_021797365.1 Pseudomonadota bacterium
TGAGACCGAGACCGCGGCCGAACCATCCCCCACGCCCGAAGGCCATGAGCGACTGGACCAGCTGATAACCGTCACCCTTGGCGCGCGCGAAGGGGTGCAGGAAACCTATCACACGATCCTCCCGATAGCGGGACGCCAGGATCAGCAGGACGCCGGCCCCCGCCGCCGAGAGGACCACGGCCAGGAAGTGGCTCAGGCGCACACCTCCCACGAACAACATCCCGAAGGCCACCGCCCACAAAATCACCTCGCTGCCCATATCCGGCTCGAGCAGCAAGAGGACCCCGGTCACCATGAGCAGCGTGGCGACCGTCAGGATGCCGTGCGTGAATTCGCTCAGGCGATCCTGGCGGCGCACGAGATAACCGGCGAGATAGAGGACCAGGAACAATTTCAGGAACTCGGAGGGCTGGATGTTGATCACGCCCAATGATAACCAGCGCGCCGAACCATTGACGCGCACGCCCACATGCGGGATCAGAACCAACACCAGCGCGGCGAGCCCCCCCATCAGGAGGTAGGGGGACATCCGACGCCACACCACGGTCGGAATCCGCACCACCACGACCAGCGTGATGATGCTGATGGCGGTATTCACGGCGTCATGCCAAAGATAATAGGTGCTGTAGCCCACCTCGTGGACCGCCACGAAAGCCGATGCCGAGTACACCATGACAAGTCCAAACCCGAGCAACGTAAGCAGGGTATACAAGAGGACGGAGTCCAGGGGCGGCGGGCGGCGCATGACCGCGGCGTCTTTGGTGTCAGCCATGGACACCCCCCGAGCCTTGCACAACGAGCCGCTGAACCGCGTCCACGAACACCTCACCGCGGTGGGCATAATTCCGGAACATGTCGAAGCTCGCGCACGCCGGAGACAGCAATACCTGGTCCCCGGCTTGCGCCTGTTCGCGCGCCATGAGCACCGCCTCGTCCATGTCGCGCGCATGAACGATCGGGCAACAACCATGCAAGGCCTCTTCAATGCGCGCGGCGTCGCGTCCGATCAACACAACCGCCCGCGCCTTGGCACGCACGGCCGCGGCGAGCGGCGCGAAGTCCGCCCCCTTGCCATCACCTCCCGCGATCAGTACCACCGGACCGCTAAGGCCGGCCATGGCCGCGGCGGTCGCGCCCACGTTCGTACCCTTGGAGTCATCTATCCAGTCGATGCCATCACAGCGCCCGACGATCTGGGTCCTATGGGCTAAGCCCTGGAAGGTCTGGACCGCCTCCGTCATCGCCGCAAGATCGCGGGTCGCCGCGGTCGCCAGCGCGAATGCGGCCAGGACATTGGCGACGTTATGACGCCCAGGGATGGGCACGGCGGCCTCCGGCATCAAGGGTTGACGCCCATAGGCCAGCCACGATGCGCCGGCATGGTCGATCAATCCGAAATCATGTCCTATCGGGCGCCCCAGCCCGAAGGTGACGACCTCTCGATCTTCATGCGCCATGGCGATCACCCACGGATCGTCGCGATTGACGACCATGCGCCCGACCCCGCCGAAAATGCGCGCCTTGGCATGCGCGTATTCGGACAGATCGTCGTACCGATCCATGTGATCGGGGCTTATGTTCAAAACCGTCGCCGCCTGGGCATTCAGGCTCTCGGTCGTTTCGAGCTGGAAGCTCGAAAGCTCGAGCACATAGACATCGGGCACGGGCTGATCCAGAAGCGACAACGCGGGGATGCCGATGTTGCCACCGACGGCGACCTTGAGACCGGCGCGCGCCAGCATGGCGCCGACCAGCGTCGTGACCGTACTCTTGCCGTTCGAACCGGTTATGGCGATGACCGGCGCGAGACAGGCGCGCGCAAACAGTTCGATGTCGCCGACTACGGCTACGCCCATGCGCCGTGCCGCGGCGATGGCCGGCTCCTTTAGCGACAGGCCGGGGCTCACCACCAAAAGATCGGTGCCGATCAGAATATCTTTGCGGAAATCCCCGAGCAGCACCGGCACCTGCGGGTGGCGCGCGCGCAGCGATGGGAGGAGCAGCGGGGCCGGGCGCGTGTCACATACCGTGACCTCATAACCCTGGGCACGCAAATAGTCCACGCATGACAGACCGGTCTCGCCCAGCCCTAGAACGACGGCCCGCCGCGTCATGGCCGCCCCCCGAGCGTCGAGAGTCCAATCAGCACGAGGATGATGGTGGTAATCCAAAAGCGCACGATCACGCGCGGCTCCGGCCATCCCTTGAGTTCGAAATGGTGGTGCAAGGGGGCCATCCTGAACACCCGCCGCCCTGTCAATTTGAACGACCCGACCTGCAACATGACCGAGAGGGTCTCGGCTACGAACACGCCCCCCATAATAAAGAGCAGGAGCTCCTGGCGAATCACCACCGCCACGATACCCAGGGCGGCGCCCAGCGCCAGGGCGCCGACGTCGCCCATGAATACCTGCGCGGGATAGGCGTTGAACCATAGGAACGCCAGCGTCGCCCCTATAATGGCGCAGCAAAAGACCAGCAGATCACGCGCCCCAGGCACAAAAGGGTGGCCGACCTGCGCGGCTAGATGCGGAGAACCGGCGACATAGGCCAGCACACCCAGGGCACCTGCCACGAGGGCGGTCGGGAAGGCGGCAAGCCCATCCAAGCCGTCGGTGAGATTGACGGCATTAACACGCCCCCCATAATAAAGAGCAGGAGCTCCTGGCGAATCACCACCGCCACGATACCCAGGGCGGCGCCCAGCGCCAGGGCGCCGACGTCGCCCATGAATACCTGCGCGGGATAGGCGTTGAACC
>JAJZZU010000407.1 GCA_021797365.1 Pseudomonadota bacterium
CACATGGCGTCGAGATCGTAGGTGGCGCGCCACTGGAGAAACGCGTGGGCGGCCGACGGATCGGCATAGCATTGGGCCACGTCCCCCGGCCGGCGCGCCACCACCTTATAGGGTATGGGCCGCCCGCACGCCCGGCCGAAGGCCTCCACCATCTCCAGCACCGAGTAACCGCGGCCGGTGCCAAGATTCACCGTGAGCATGCCTGCGTGGGTGTGCAGGTAGCGCAGGGCCGCGACATGCCCCGCGGCCAGGTCCGCGACGTGGATGTAGTCGCGCACCCCGGTGCCGTCCGGGGTCTCGTAGTCGCCCCCGAAGATACACAGCGCCTCCCGGCGCCCGACCGCGACCTGGCAGATATAGGGCATGAGGTTGTTGGGGACATCCTGGGGATCCTCTCCCAGCAGCCCGCTCTCATGGGCCCCCACCGGATTAAAGTAGCGCAGGCGCGCGATCCGCCAACGGGGATCGGCGGCCGCGAGATCGGCGAGCACGTCCTCAATCATGATCTTCGAGCGCCCATAGGCATTGGTGGCGGCGCGCGGGAAGTCCTCGCGTATGGGGACCTGCGCCGGGTCACCATAGACCGTGGCCGACGACGAGAACACAAAGGTCCGCACCCCCGCCCGATCCAGGGCGCGCAACAACGTGATCGTCCCCTGGACGTTGTTTTCATAATAGAGGAGCGGCTGGCACACCGACTCCCCGACTGCCTTGAGACCGGCAAAATGGATGACCGCGTCGAAGGTCTGCTCGCCCAAAAGCCGGTCGAGGGCCGCGGCGTCGCGCACATCGCCCGGCACGAACGCCGGACGCGTGCCGACGATCGCCGCCATGCGCGCCACTACCGCCGCGCGGCTGTTCGACAGATTGTCCCATAAAACCACGTCATGACCGGCCTCCATGAGGCTTACGGCCGTGTGTGAACCGATATAACCCGTACCGCCGGTCACCAGAACCCTCACGCCACCCTCTCTTCCCTAAATCGCATCCCGGGCATCGTAGGGGAAGGCCCCGCTTACGACAAGCAAAGGTTGCCCTGCCGCATCGCCCGTGCGCGGTGCCTGGGCGTCCGTCTGCACGGGCGTAGGCACGGCCACGCCATGCCCCTGCCGGCGCCCTCGGGATACCGGCGACCCAATGCGGGTCATGCCCCGCAACCGGGCATAAGTATGGGCCCAATGCCCCATATAGGGGCAGCTGGTCGGGGCGCCCTCGTGATTTTTTCCTGCAAACTCAACAGGAGCCCTCCCTTTCCGGATCGCACGGGCGCGCTCGGTCGTGGGCACGGATCTTGCCTTGGTCCGGTCGCATTTCACAAATTGGGGGAATTATGCTGATACCTGCACCGAGCTGGCTGAATGCCGGCGACAATGCGTGGCAATTGACCGCCGCCACGATTGTCGGTCTTCAAAGTGTCCCGGGCCTTGTCATACTTTACGGGGGCATCGTCAAAAAGAAATGGGCGGTGAACTCCGCGTTCATGGCGCTCTATGCCTTCGCGGCCGTGCTCGTCGCCTGGGTGCTGTGGGCCTATAACATGAGCTTCGGCCCCGAACTCACGACCTTCCTCGGCCATCCCGGGCCCATCATATCGTCGGTCCTAGAGGAGGGCCGGGCGACGATACCGGCGGCGGCATCCGGCATGCCGGGACTCGCCTTTCCGATGGCGACCATGGTGTTCTTTCAGTTCGTGTTCGCCGCCATCACCTTGATCATCCTCGCCGGATCACTGCTCGGACGCATGAACTTCCGCGCCTGGATGGTGTTCGTGCCGATATGGCTTACGGTCGTCTATACGGTCGGCGCCTTCAGCCTGTGGGGTGGCGGCTGGCTCGGTAGCCTGGGCGTGGCCGACTTCTCCGGCGGCTACGTCATCCATCTCGCCGCAGGCGTCTCGGGATTCACGGCCGCCGCCATGATCGGCCCGCGCCTACAGCGCGACCGGGAGTCGTTCCTGCCCAATAGTGTGCTCGTGACCTTGGCGGGTGCCGGTATTCTGTGGCTCGGTTGGGATGGCTTCAACGGCGGCGACCCCTACTTCGCCAACGCCGATGCCGCCGCCGCGATCCTGAACACCAATATCGCGACCGCCGTGGCGCTGCTCACCTGGACGATCTTCGATACCACGTTCTTCAAGAAGCCCTCGGTCCTGGGTGCGGTCAACGGCATGATCTCGGGGCTCGTGGCGATTACCCCGGCCGCTGGCTACGTGAACGGCTGGGGGGCGATCATTATCGGCGTCTGCGCCGGCATCATCCCGTGGCTGAGCATGAACTGGCTCGGCAAAAAGGCCTTCATGCGTAAGGTCGATGACACCCTCGGCGTGTTCCACACGCACGCGGTGGCCGGCCTCCTGGGCGGCATACTGACCGGAATACTCGCCGATCCGCGCATGCTCGAATGGGTCGGTACCGGCAAGGCGGCGCCGGGCGTAAGCTATACGGGATGGGCCTATGGCGACTTCCACCAGGTGGTCCTGCAGCTCATCGGGGCGGGCTTCATCATCGCCTGGAACGTGGTAGGCACCGTCATCATCCTGAAGGTCATTAGTCTTTTCATACCGCTGCGCATGAGTGACGAGGACCTGCTGATCGGCGACGACGCGGCCCATGGCGAGGAGGCCTATGCGCTCCAGGGAGACGGCGAGCGCAGACCCGTACTCGGGGATTGACGTATGCGGCACGGGGCGGAGGCCATAACATGCGCCACCGCCCCGATGCCGGTACCCGCTACATCCGCTACCAGTTCCACCGCTG
>JAJZZU010000408.1 GCA_021797365.1 Pseudomonadota bacterium
TGGCGATCACAAGGGCCCGGTCAGCGCTCGGTCGGATAGATGATGATCGAAAGAAAGCGGATGGGACACTGGATGAGGCGCTCCGGCCCGTGCGGCACATGGCCGGCGAAGGTGAGGGCATCGCCCGGCAAGAGATGATAGCGCCCTTGTCCGTGGCGATACTCGATCTCGCCTTCCAGCATATAGATGAACTCGGTCCCAGGGTGCTCGAAGGTCGGGAAGATCTCGGATTCATGATCGATGGTGATCAGAAACGGCTCGAAGACCTTAGTCGGCCCTTGGTCATAGGCGAGCAGGTGGTAGGTATGTCCACGCTTCGTGCCGCGCCGCACCACCTCCATACCCTCGCCACGACGGATCAGCTGGGCACCCCCCTCCTTTACATCGTAACTGCGAAACAGCGCCGATAGGGATACACCCAGGGCGCGCGCCAGTCGCGCCAAGGTCTCGAGGCTGGTCGCAGTCTGCGCATTCTCGATCTTCGACAACATGCCGCGGCTGATGCCGGCGAGATCCGCGACGTCGGCGATCGTAAGATCCTGTCTTTGCCGCAAACTCCGGATGGCGTTGCCCAGATAACGCCAGAGCGCCCCCTCCTCTCCTTCCTTGCCAACCTCGCTACTCGCCATACCCTCCCTCGATGGGGTGCCCCCCGGTACGAAGTTTCCCACAGAGAAAACTTGTTGACTACTCGCGCTCGACGGTGAACAATAGGAACTAATAGTTCCTAGGACGAATCTCCGAGCCAGAGGTCTGTTGATGATCATGACCACACCGTCCGCATCATCCCCTTTGTCCCGGGCCACCGGTATCAGGAGGGGAGGCCGTTGCCCCGGACCCCTCGCGGGCGCCGCAACCCTACACGCCCGCGACCGGGGGGCGCGTAGGGTCATGGCGATACACCGCCCCACACCGCGCAGGCCCTTGGCCGCCGCCTTTACCATCTCGCCGATCGCAGGCTGCGGGCCTGCGATCGGCCGGCCTTGAGGGCTTAGCCATGCCCTGGCGTCTGGCGCGTTTCGCCCTCTCCAAGGCCTACCCGGAGCCGCGCATGTTCACGCGCCACGAGGCCCTCCGCAAGACCTATGACGCGGTCATCGTGGGGGGTGGGGGCCATGGGCTCGCCGCCGCCTACTACCTCGCTCACGACCACGGCATGAGGAATATCTGTGTCCTGGAGAAGGGCTATATCGGCGGCGGTAACACCGCGCGTAATACCACCATCATCCGCTCCAACTACATCACTGTCGAAGGCGTGCGTTTCTATGACGCCGCCATCCGCCTATGGCGCGACCTCTCGCAGGAACTCAGGCTCAATCTCTTCTACGCCACGCGCGGTCACTTCACCCTCGCCCATAGCGATGCGGCACTGCGCACCATGCGCCAACGCGCCGAGATCAACAAGCACTGCCAGGTCGACTCCGAGGTCGTGGGTCCCGATGAGATCCAAAGGGCGATCCCCGGCATCGACCTCTCCTGCGACGGTCACGCACCCATCGTGGGCGCCCTCTATCACGCACCCGGTGCTATCGCCCGTCATGATGCCGTGGCCTGGGGCTATGGCCGCGCCGCCGATAGGCTCGGCGTCGAGATCCACCAGCAAACGGAGGTCTTGGGCATCGAGACCGCCCATGGCGAGGTGACCGGGGTGCGTACCTCGCGCGGATCGATCGCCACGGGCAAGGTGCTGTGCGCGGTCGCCGGCTCCACCCCGCGGGTCTTGAATATGGTCGGCATCGCAAGCCCCATCGTCGTCCACCCGCTGCAGGCGATGGTGACAGAACCCATGAAACCCTGGCTCGACCCGATCGTGGTCTCAAGCGGCCTGCATGTCTATGTCAGCCAATCGGCGCGTGGCGAACTGGTGCTAGGGGCGGCGCTCGACCCCTACGAGCTGCATCAGACACGCTCGACCCTGGAGTTCGCCGAGGGGCTTGCCTCGCGCATGCTCGATCTCTTTCCCTTTCTGTCGGAGGTTGGTGTCGTGCGCCAATGGGCGGGCATGGCCGACATGACGCCGGACTTCGCGCCCATCATGGGCAAGACCCCGATCCGCGGCTTCTATCTGGATGGCGGCTGGGGCACCTGGGGATTCAAGGCGACCCCCATCTGCGGCAAGACCATGGCCCACACCCTGGCCCACGACCACCCTCACCCGCTCATCACCGGGTTCGGGCTCGATCGGTTTCGGGATTACGCCCTGACCGGCGAGCGCGGCGCGGCCGCGATCGGACACTGAGGTCCTCATGAAGACCCTGACCTGCCCTGTCAACGGACCCCGCCCACTCTCGGAATTCTTCTATGGCGGCGCGCTGCGCCTGATGCCGGATCCGTCGGTGGACGATACCCTCTGGGCGGATGCGGTATTCAACCGGGCAGGCATCCCCGGCACCAGGCGCGAGTGGTGGTGCCATATCCCGAGCTACACCTGGTTTATCGCCGAGCGCGATACCGCCACCGATGTCGTGACCGCGACCTATCTCTTCCAGGGCGGTGCGCCATGAGCGGCCCCACGCGCCTGCCGCCCGTCGCGGGCGAATGGATAGACCGGCAACGACCGCTGCACTTCGTGTTCGAGGGGCAGAGCATACCGGCCTATGCCGGTGACACCATCACGAGCGCGCTCTTGGCCGCCGGCCGAAGCGCGCTCGGACGCAGCTTCAAATACCACCGGCCGCGGGGCGTGTTGTCGGCCGCCAACCACGACATCAACGTCCTGGTCCAGAGCAACGAGCGGATCAATA
>JAJZZU010000409.1 GCA_021797365.1 Pseudomonadota bacterium
GGTCATTCCAAGCGTAACGACCACGCGACACACGATCAGAAAGACAAGGGAGACAAGCCATGACCCGGGTGACGACGCCGAACGGTTTCGTATTGGATAACAGCGGCCGGCGCCTAGTCGTCGATCCTGTCACGCGCATCGAAGGGCATTTGCGATGCGAGGTCAATATCGACCAGGACAAGGTCATCCGCAACGCCGTATCCTCCGGCACGATGTGGCGCGGGCTCGAAGTCATCCTGAAGGGGCGGGATCCGCGCGATGCCTGGGCCTTCACGGAGCGGGTGTGCGGCGTATGTACCGGGACCCATGCCCTGACTTCGGTGCGCGCCGTGGAGGACAGTCTGGGCATAGAGATCCCCGAGAACGCGAATATCATCCGTAACATGATGCAGCTCACGCTGTGGACGCAGGATCATCTTGTCCATTTTTACCATCTGCATGCCCTCGATTGGGTGGACGTCATCGATGCCCTGAAGGCGGATCCAAAGGCTACGAGCGCGCTCGCGCAGAGCATCTCCCCGTGGCCCAATTCGTCGCCCGGCTATTATCGCGAAGTCCAGACTCGATTGCGGCGTTTCGTGGACTCGGGGCAGCTCGGACCATTTCGGAACGGCTATTGGGGTAATCCGGCCTACAAGTTGCCGGCCGAGGCCAACCTCATGGCCACCGCGCACTATCTCGAGGCCCTGGATTTTCAGCGCGAGATCGTCAAGATCCATACGGTCTTTGGCGGCAAGAACCCGCATCCCAACTGGCTCGTCGGGGGCGTGCCATGCGCCATCAATCTCAATGGGCCGCTTGCGGCCGGCGCGCCTGTGAACATGGTGCAGCTCGAGCTGGTCTCCTCGATCATCGATCGCACCATCGCCTTCATCGATCAGGTCTATCTTCCGGATCTCGTGGCCATCGCCGGCTACTACAAGGATTGGCGCTATGGCGGAGGGCTGTCCGGTCACAACGTCCTGTCCTATGGGGACTTCCCGGATCGCGCGAATGACTATGAGACGAGTCTGCTTGTCCCGCGCGGGGCCATCGTAAACGGTGATCTGGGCGCGGTCCAGGACGTGGATCTGCGCGATCCTGCCCAGATTCAGGAGTTCGTAGACCATTCCTGGTACAGCTACCCCAACGAGGCCGTGGGTCTACACCCCTGGGTCGGTATCACTGACCCGGATTTTCGTCTGGGGCCCAAGACCAAGGGCACCAAGACCGATATCCGGGAGCTCGACGAAAGCGCCAAGTATTCCTTTATCAAGGCCCCGCGATGGCGTGGACATGCCATGGAGGTAGGCCCCTTGTCGCGCTTTACGATCGGCTATGCGCGCGGCATTCCCGAATTCAAGGAGCCCGTGGACAAATTGTTGAGCGACCTGTCGTTGCCGTTCGCGGCGCTCTTTACGACGCTCGGTCGGACCGCCGCGCGCGGTCTGGAGGCCTCGTGGGCTGCCCATAAACTGCGGTATTTCCATGATCGGTTGATGGGTAACCTGAAGGCCGGTGATCTTGCGACCGCCAATGTCGCCAAGTGGGAGCCCACGACCTGGCCGCGCGAATCGAAAGGGGTGGGCTTTGCCGAGGCGCCGCGCGGCGCACTTGGCCATTGGGTCCATATCCGTGAGGGTCGGATCGAGGCCTACCAGATGGTCGTGCCCACCACCTGGAACGGCTCGCCGCGCGATCCGCGCGGCAATATCGGGGCCTTCGAGGCGGCCTTGCTCAACACCCCTCTGGCGGATCCCGCGCAGCCCGTGGAGATCCTGCGCACCTTGCACAGTTTCGACCCGTGTCTTGCATGCTCGACGCATGTCATGGGGCCTGACGGCCGAGATCTGTCGCAGATCACGGTCCGGTAGAGGAGGTCATATGACGGGCGAAGAGGTAGATGACGCACAGGCCGTTTACGTCTACGAGGCGCCAGTGCGCCTATGGCATTGGATCAACGCCGGCGCGTTGGTGGTCCTAATGGCAAGCGGGTATCTCATAGCAAGTCCCCCACCGAGCGTGAGCGGGGCGGCGAGCGACCATTTTCTGATGGGTGATATCAAGTTCGCGCATTTTGTGGCGGCCTATGTGTTCACCATTGGCCTCGCCGCGCGCCTGTATTGGGCGTTCGTCGGTAATCGTTATGCCCGGCGGCTATTCGTGCCGTTCTCGCGCTCCCGGCAGTGGCGGCAGGATCTGCTTGCGGAATTACGCTGGTATCTTTTCATCGACCGCAGCGAACCGCGGACGGGCCCCGGCCTCAACCCATTGGCGCAACTCATCATGGGGCTCATGTTTCTGGGTGGCGGCCTGTTCGAGATCGTCACGGGTTTTGCCCTGTATGGGGAGCCGGAGGGTGCCGGCAGCTTCGCTCACCGGTATTTCACGAGCTGGGTCGTTCCGCTCTTCGGCGACAGCCAGAACGTGCATACCTGGCATCACCTGGTGATGTGGTATCTGCTGTGTTTCGTCATCGTGCATGTCTATCTTGCGATCCGCGAGGATGTGATGACCACCCACAGCTCGGTTGGCACGATGATCAGCGGCTGGCGCTACAAGCGGCGCCCCGCCATCAAGCGGTGAACGTGGGGATGCCGGGCGATGCGGCGGTACTTGTGCTTGGGATCGGTAATGTCCTATGGGCCGACGAAGGGTTTGGGGTACGCGCGGTGACGAGTCTCCATGCCCGCCATGCATTTCCGCCATCGGTTCGGCTCATGGATGGGGGGACTCAAGGGATGTACCTGTTGCCGTATATCGCC
>JAJZZU010000410.1 GCA_021797365.1 Pseudomonadota bacterium
CAACCGTGTTCAGCGGCATAACGTAAAAAGGTTCGCAAAGCGCCTACCATCGCGGCCATAGAGACCCGACACCAACCCTGCTGGCTCTTCAGGGCAAGAAAGGCATCGATCTGTTCGAGTCGGAGTGCGGCAAGGTCAATCGCCTCCTCGTCAAGCCAGCGCAGAAAGGCGCGAACATACCAGACCCGACTCTGAATGGTACGCTGAGATAAGCCACGCTCCTCGCGCATGGTGCGGCCAAACTCGTTAATGAGGCCATCGTATACCCAGGGCTTCTCGTAGGCGGGTTGCAATCGTCCGAGGAAAAGAAGCCAGGCCGTGGCAGCCTGCATAAAACGTTCACGGGAAAATCGTGATCCGCGAATACGGTGCTGGCGGCGTTGATAACGCACCCAACGATCGGCGGCGACGGCGACTTCCGTCATGGGAACAGAACGGACACCACCAAGATCGATTCGCTGAGCAACAAGCAAAAGCTCAGAAGCTAGACGCAAAAGCGTCGTAGGCGCGGAGCCGGTCTCTGCGCAGTGGGTTAAAAACCGCTCCCGCTCTGGCGCAAAGGGCCCTTCCTCATGGCGTGCCACGACACGGGGATAGTGATACAGAGTATGAAACATGATCGGATCTCCTGTTTGATTTCTGGAAATCCAACCCTATCAGGACGCGGTATTTATGTGGTCACACGAGCGCGTAACCCAGCGTCGGTAAAGACATTTTATCGCCGGCGCCCCATTTTTGTGGACGCCACATTACGCATCAAATGTTGCGCACAACATTTGATGCGTTAGCAGCGCCTGTCCGGATCTGTGCGGGGGGTGCCGAGTAATCGGCATCCCTACCGCGACCGATAAGGAAACTACAATGACATCCTGTAAGATGGCACCCAGACACCTCGTAAAAACGACACGCAGGCGGACCAGAGAAGATATGAGAATTCTTTACACGAATTTCCATCCAGCATCGGGAGGGGGGCACACAACCTATGTGCTAAACCTGGTTAAGGAATTACGCTACCGCCACGAGGTTCACGTCGCCGCGCCCTCGACTAGCACCTTAAATCAACTTGCTCGGCGCGTGGACCCCAGTCGCGTTAGCGACTTAGATTTTCCCAGCAAACTTAAGGAGCTGCCCGCTATTTTCATAAATCTGTTCCGACTTCACCGTCTCTTGCGACATGGCTGCTATGACATTGTCCATGTCAACGGCTCTCCCGATCATCGACTCGTGGCGCTGGCCTGCTCCGGGCTGTCCCGGAAACCCGCCATTATTTATACAAAGCACAACTCCTTCCCCTTAAGCACCAACCGTTTTTCACGCCGCCGCTATCGACGTCGGACTGACGCTATTATCTTGGTATGCGACCAGCAAGCCAGGATGTTTGAGGAGATTGGCTTTCCGCGATCCCGCCTATTCATCATTAAGAATGGCGTCGATACCAATCATTTCGTTGTTTGGCCGGATCCACAGTACACTGAAACAAGGCAACGGCTGGGCTTATCCATGAATGATTTGGTTTTGATAAGTGTAGCTGGCACGGATCTTCATAAAGGCTGGCCGATTATGGTGGAGGCCATAAGTCGCATCAAAGATCCACGAGTAAAGATCATTATTTGTGGTGCGGTTCCCAGTAAAGAAGTCCAGACGCGCCACGTGGACGCGCTCGGTATGCGTAGCCAGGTTATATTCCCTGGACTCGTAGAGGATGTCCGACCCTTCATCGCTGCCTCAGACATGGGGTTTGTCTTATCGCACGGGGTCGAGACAATTTCCTTCGCTTGCCGGGAGATGATGGCAATGGGGAAGCCCGTGCTTGTTTCCAATTATGCTTGCCTGCCCGATAACGTAATCCCGGGACAAACCGGCTGGGTAGTAACGATAGGCGATGTGTCGGCTGTCGCCACCCTGGTGGAGCGTATACGGGTAGACCGTAACAATGTGGCCGCTATGGGCAAAGCCGCACGACACCAAGCAGTCACAGATTTTTCTATTGAGAACTTTGTAAGTCGCACTGAGCAGGTCTATTTAGCCGCATTGGCTGTACGAATATCTGCCACCGTGTAATGAGAGCGCTCACGATATTTGAGGTGCTGGTTTTCGAGCTAATCGAGGTTCGCTTCCTGTTCCGCTTCCCGCACGCCGTAGGGGAGAATGGGAACTGGAACAGGAAGCGGAACGGGATCGTCGGGGAAGGTTATGGTTGGGGCGCCGACGACCGCACGATCAGGGTTGGATGGCGAGCCGGTAGCCCTCGGGACTGCGCACGATCTGACCCTTGTCGGCCAACGCGGTAAGACGCTCGTACAAGGTTTCGTTGCGCACGCGACACAGCGCGCGCAGTTCTCGGATCGGCATGGGACGCTGCGCTTCGCGGATCGCGGTGGTGATGCGCTCGTCCGTATGCGCTCCATTAACCCCACCCTCCCACGCCTGGCGTCACGCTGATATCGTGTGGGCCATGGATAGGTCGATCGGGTGGAGGGGCACACCAGAGCGGGCCGTAGCTCTTTAACAGCCAGGATGCGTATGGTCTCACCCCGGCGCCCGGGGTGGGGGCGCCGGGGCGGGGTGATGGGGTCAGCGCCGGGGCGTGAAGCGGGTCAGCGCCGGGGCGTGAAGCGGGTCAGCGCCGGGGCGTGAAGCGGGGCAACGTCGGGTCGGAGGTAAGATTCATGGGCAGCAGCGCCTCGAAGTCTTCGACGGTGCAAGCCTTGGGGAGATCGGTGAAGATCCGGCGCAGGTAATGA
>JAJZZU010000411.1 GCA_021797365.1 Pseudomonadota bacterium
GTTCAAGCCCTCCAGGATCTTCACGGACACCTCGGCGCGGCGCGCGTCCCGAGAACCTGGCCCGTCTGGCGCGCGACAATCCGCGGCTTACGGTCATAAAGCTTGAACAGAATTACCGATCGACCGGGCGCATCCTCAAGGCCGCGAATGCCGTGATCGGCAATAATCCCCACCTGTTCCCGAAGCGGCTGTGGAGCGCCTTTGGCTTCGGCGACCCCTTGAAGGTCCTGGTGGCCGACGATGAAGAGCATGAGGCGATCCGTGTCGTCACGGCGCTCCTGCATGACAAGTTCGTGCGCCGCGCGGAGTTTGGAGACTACGCCATCCTCTACCGCAGCAATCATCAGGCGCGGGCCCTGGAGCAGGTCCTGCGCGAACATCGCGTGCCGTATTTTTTGAGCGGTGGGACATCGTTTTTCGATCGTGTGGAGGTACGCGACGCCGTCGCCTATCTGCGTCTCATTCATAATCCCGCCGACGATGCGGCGTTTCTCAGGGTCTGCAACATCCCCAAGCGCGAGGTCGGCCCCTCGACCGTCGAACGCCTGCGTGACTATGCCCATCGCCGCGGCCAACCCCTGCTGCGTTGCTGTCAGGAACTCGGGCTCGCGCAGCATCTCGCCGCCCCACAGGCGGCCGCCTTGGAGCGCTTCGCGCTGCTCGTAGAGGGGTTGAGCAGAAAGGCGCGGGGCATGCTCCCGGGTGCGCTGTTGCGCGAGGCGCTACGCGAGGTCGGGTATGAGGGACACGCCTTGCAGGCGGCCGGCGACAACCGCACGGGCCGCCGGCGACTGGCGTTGCTTGAGGAATTCCTGGCGTGGGTCGACCGCCTCGGCGAGGAAACGAGCGGACGCACACTCGACGAGGTGGTTTCGCAGCTCATTCTAAACGGCATGGGGGACCGGGACCGGGAGCCAGACGGCAAAAGTGTACGACTAATGACGCTGCATGCCGCCAAAGGTCTGGAATTCCCTCATGTCTTTCTCGTAGGACTGGAGGAGGACCTCCTCCCGCATCGCGCCAGCCTTATCGAAAGCGGCGTGGAGGAAGAACGCCGCCTGGCCTACGTCGGCATGACGCGCGCACGCCAGACCCTGACCTTGAGCTATGCCCGGCGACGGCGTCGCCAAGGGGCGCCCCAGGAGACCAGCCCCAGCCGCTTCCTAGGCGAGATCCCGGCCGAGGACTTGATCTGGGATGGTCGCGACGAGAAGCCCCCCGAGGAGCGCATGGCCCACGGCGAATCCCACCTCAAAGGCCTGCGTGGCCTCCTCGGGCAAGGCTCGTAACCGAACGAGGCTCGTGGGGTTCATGCCCACGCCCGTAAGGGTCTGCCCCGGACGTGCTCCCGCGGCTCCGTCACAGTCGCGCCGCTGCGGACGACACCGGGACTTGCGAATGGCGGGTGAGTAAAGTGCGAACGTGCGCCGGCCCTCATACGCGGCGGAACCGTCCCGATCGCCCCAGCCATGATCTCTTACCATGTCGCGCCTCGGTCTCGGCGCACGATCTCTCCCTTTGCTACGAGATGCAGCCCGCACGCGTGGTCCTGCGGACCACGCGTCCCCCTTCCCTTCCCTAATGGCGCGTCGCGAACGAAAAAGGCCGTGGACACTCTAACCAAGGACTTGAGCCGGCATAATGACGAAGTCTTGGTCCGGCCGCAAAACGGGCTAGACTCACTTACGGTGCCTCCCGGTCGTAGACCGCTTGTCTTCGCGCACTTGGGGCAGGACCGCCATCGATGCCACCCTCTCGGTATTCTGAACGGTGAGTTCGCCTGACCATGACGGAGATTGCGATGGAAGATACGCGATGGGATCTCATGACCCGCATTTTGCATTGGGGTCTGGCGCTCACGATCAGCGCCCAATTAATCTCAGGCCTACTGGTTGCGGATCCGCGGACCCGGGCATTTTTCTACTTTCATGAGTGGGATGGGCTCGCGGCCAGCGCCTTTATCCTGTTAGCCTGGATGTGGATGTATGCCATCCAGGATCTCGGCGCCCTCTTTCCCTGGAACCGTATTGGCATGCAGGCCGTATGGGCAGATATACGCGGACTTTTCCGTGGCAAATTACCACCGGGCGGGCGCAATTACACCGGCTTCGCGAGTTTTGGGCATGGCTTAGGGCTCTTGGCTGCCACCGGCATGGCGCTCACGGGTATCTGGATATTTTTTATCATTCCGGGCGGACATGGGGCCTCTGCTGCGTCAACCGACTTCCATGAGTTTATGGAAGTGTCACGGTTACATAAGACAATCTCCTATTTCGTGTGGGCGTACTGGATCGGCCACATCGGTTTCGCCATCCTTCACCAAATCCAAGGTGCTCCCATCTTCCGGGGAATCTTTATCGGCGGCTCAGAAAAAGAGGGATTGAAACATTAGCCGACCTTCCCGGAAGTGATATTTCGCCCCCCGGTATAGCCTACAATGGGAGGCCCCGGCCCTACCGGGCAGGCCGTGAAAGCTTGGCAAATGGGGGAGTCCGTCGATGAGTCTCCCACTGGACCTTCGCCACATCAAAACCGCTCCCGGCGTCGAAGTCCCGTGCTGTCACGGGCCGCGGAGGGTCGAAGGTGCCGCGAGCCCATCTGCTTGCCTACATATAACCTGGATCCGCCTGCTGATGGCGCAGGCCCTTGCTTGCCACGGATATTCATCCGTGGCAACTGGGCTTCGAAAACGCCGCGCCGTTGGGGGTGGAATGGACCGCGCGGCGCGTCAATCCGAGTACTGG
>JAJZZU010000032.1 GCA_021797365.1 Pseudomonadota bacterium
TGGAGATCGCCACGAAAAGCCCCGTGACGATGGTGCCCATCAAGACCCCGCCCAGGGCCTGGGCGCCGAGCACTACCCCGACTACGACCGGCACCAGGACCGGCAGCAACGAGGGGATGATCATCTCCCGGATCGCGGCCTTGGTGAGCATATCGACCGCGCGCGAGTAGTCAGGCCGCCCCGTGCCCTCCATGATGCCCGGGATCTCCTTGAACTGGCGGCGCACCTCGACGACGACCGAACTCGCCGCCCGGCCCACCGCCTCCATGGCCATGGCGCCAAAGAGATAGGGGATGAGCCCGCCGAGAAACAGGCCGATGATCACCATGTGGTTGGAGAGATCGAAGGCGAGCACCCGACCCGTGCGCGCCGTCAGCTCATGCGTGAAGTCCGAAAACAGCACGAGCGCCGCAAGCCCCGCGGATCCGATGGCGTAGCCCTTGGTGACCGCCTTGGTGGTGTTGCCGACCGCATCGAGCGGGTCGGTCACGGCGCGCACTTCGGGCGGCAAATGGGCCATCTCGGCGATGCCGCCGGCATTGTCGGTGATCGGACCATAGGCATCGAGCGCGATGATCATGCCCGCCAGTGACAACATGGCGCTGGCAGCGACCGCTATACCGTAGAGCCCGGCGAGATGGTAGGCAAGACCTATGCCCGCACAGATCACGAGCACCGGGGCGGCGGTCGCCTTCATGGAGACCGCGAGCCCGGCGATGACGTTCGTGCCATGACCGGTGGTGGAGGCCTGGGCGATATAGCGCACCGGTTTGTATTCGGTCGCCGTATAGTACTCAGTGATGACGACGAGCAGGCCCGTCACCAGAAGCCCGGTCAACGCCGAATAGTAAATATCGCTGACCGTGAGCGGCGCGCCGGCCGCCGTATGGGCGGTGATGCCGTGCATGAGCCAGCGCGTGACGGGGTAAAAAAGCGCGGCGGCAATGACGCCGGTGACGATGAGGCCGCGATAGAGGGCGTTCATGATCTTGCCGCCCTCGCGCGCCCTCACAAACCACGTGCCGATGATCGAGGCGACTATGGAGGCGGCGCCCAGGGCCAGCGGATAGATCAAGGCCCCATGAAAGCCCGGGAAATCCAGATGGCCGAGCAGCAAGGTGGCGACGACGGTGACGGCGTAGGTCTCGAAGAGATCCGCGGCCATGCCGGCGCAATCCCCGACGTTATCCCCGACGTTGTCGGCGATGACCGCGGGATTGCGCGGGTCATCCTCGGGTATGCCGGCCTCGACCTTGCCGACAAGATCGGCACCGACATCGGCCCCCTTGGTGAAGATTCCGCCCCCTAAGCGCGCGAAGATCGAGATCAGAGAACCTCCGAAGGCAAGCCCCACGAGCGGCGAGACGTCTATGTGGCCGGAGGCGGGCGTAAGCGCGCGCAACACGGCGAAGTAGCCGGCCACCCCCAAAAGGCCGAGACCGACCACCAAAAGCCCGGTGATCGCCCCGCCACGAAAGGCCACGCGCAACGCGGCATTGATCCCGCCCGAGGCGGCGGCCGCGGTGCGCACGTTCGAGCGGACCGAGACGTTCATACCGATATAGCCGGCAAGTCCGGACAGGATGGCGCCGATCGCAAACCCGATGGCCGTAAGATGTTGCAGGAAAACGAAGAGCAGGATGAAGAGAATGACGCCGACCAGTCCAATCGTGCGGTACTGGCGATTCAGATAGGCCTGAGCCCCCTCCTGGATGGCGTGCGCGATCTCCCCCATACGCGCCGTACCAGTCGGCTGCTTCATGACCCACAGAATGGAAACCCCCCCGTAAAATAACGCCAACAGGGCACAAACGAACACGACCGCAAGATCGATAGACATACTATGGCTCCCCTAGGATGACAACTGAAAATTGTGCACTGCCTGGGGCGGGCGCCTGTTCATGTTATGACTTCTTCAGCGCCAACCCTCCCTCGAACCGGGTCCCCGGCTCGAACCCAAAGACGCGGTCCAGTCCGACTTCACGGATCAAGCCGTCGACCGCAGCCTGCCCATGCTCCCGGAAGACCTCCGAGAGTATGAGCTTGGCCGCATTCCCATTATAAAAGCCCCCGAAGGCAGCTTGCACCTGCAAGAGCTCGCGGGCCTTGTCAATTGTCATGGCTAGACCTTGAATTCCCCGCGCAGCTTTTTCTTGACGGGCGCATTCTTCAGCCGCACATAGTGCGGCAGGCCGTTTTTGTACGGCGGATAATCCTCCCCCTGGATGAGGGGCTCGAGATAGGTGCGGCACTTGCGGGTGATGCCAAAACCGTCCTCGGTGATATAGTCCTCCGGCATCTTCTTCTCGACATTGGCGACATCCGCCAGGTTGGCGACCCCGAGCTCCCACTTGTACGGACGATTGGCCGTGCGAACGATGATGGGCATGACCGCGTTGTGTCCTTTTACGGCGAGCTCCACGGCGCGCCGGCCCAGGGCATAGGCCTGCTCGACATCGGTCCGGGAGGCGATGTGGCGCGCGGCGCGCTGCAGATAGTCGGCGACCGCCCAGTGGTACTTGTATCCGAGCTTATTCTTTATGAGCTGCGCGATCACCGGGGCCACACCCCCCAGCTGCGCATGGCCAAAGGCGTCCTTAAGACCGCTCTCGGCCAGGAATTTGCCGTTCTTGCCCTTCACGCCCTCGGAGACCACGATGGCGCAATAGCCATGGGTCTTCACGGCCAGGTCGACGCGCGCCAGAAACGCCGCCTCGTCAAATACGCGCTCGGGAAACAGGATGATGTGCGGGGCGTCTCCTTTCTTCTCGGCGGCCAGTCCGCCGGCCGCCGCGATCCACCCGGCATGCCGCCCCATGACCTCCATCACGAAGATCTTGGTCGACGTCTTGGCCATGCTCGCGACATCGAATGCGGCCTCGCGGATGGACACGGCCACATACTTGGCTACCGACCCGAACCCCGGGGAGCAATCCGTGAACGGCAAATCGTTGTCCACGGTCTTCGGCACCCCGACGCATACGATCGGGTAGCCCAGGCGCTCGCCGATCTGGGAGACCTTATGAGCGGTGTCCTGGGAATCGCCGCCGCCGTTATAGAAGAAATAGCCGATATTATGGGCCCGGAACACCTCGATGAGCCGCTCGTACTGGGCCTTGTTGTCCTCCAGACCCTTCAGCTTATAGCGACAGGAGCCGAAGGCCCCGGCCGGGGTGTGGCGCAAAGCGCGTATGGCCTCGGCCGACTCCTTGCTGGTGTCGATCAAGTCCTCGGTCAGGGCCCCTATGATCCCGTTGCGGCCGGCGTAGACCTTGCCGATCTTCGCTTTATACCGGCGCGCCGTCTCTATGACCCCGCAGGCGGAGGCGTTGATGACGGCGGTCACGCCACCTGACTGGGCGTAAAACGCGTTCTTGGGCTTTGCCATGACTCTCTTTGTGCTCCTAGGACTGGATGAAAGGAAAAAGACATCGGGTTCGGTAATCAGGTGTTGGCGCCGGGCGGTGAGTCGCGGCGGCTTGCGTGGTCGGCCTGCAGCTGTAACACGTGGGTTACGCACTCCCCGATGTCGTCATAGACGTCCCGGCCGGTCCCGTAATGCTCGTTGGGGCCATAAAAGAACTGGCATCGGTAACGCCCCTCGCCGACCTTGAAAACGACGAAATGGGCGCCCCGCTCGGACCAGAAGATCGTGGGACAAATGGTCAGGGCGGTCGACTCGGGGTCGAGCCGCAGCTCACTGTCGGCGAGCTCCAAGGCCACCGCCTTCCCGTAGCGCTCCGTCAGCGCCGAGCGCGCCACCCAGAGTTCGGTATCGTTAAAATCCGGTATTCCCGACATCGAGAACCCCCTCCGGAGGCGAGACCCTGCGGGGGCCCCGCAAAATGCCGTAAGCGTAGCGCAAAAGCGTCCGTAATACAGGATGTGTCGCAGATTTTTTTATCCCCCACCTTCATCCCCTAAAATCATTGACGTCAAGGGATGCAGCGGGTAGCTTACGATATGACACGGCCCTGCTCAGGGAAAATATATAAAAAACCTCTACTAGGTCAATTCAAAACCAAAGCGAGACAACCATGCGAATCGTGCTATTGGGAGCGCCGGGCTCCGGAAAAGGGACGCAATCGAAACTGCTGGTCGAAAAGTACAAAATCCCCCAAATCTCCACGGGTGACCTCCTCCGGGCGGCCGTCACGGCGGGGACCGAGCTTGGCAAACGGGCCAAGGCGGCCATGGATCAGGGTCAGCTCGTGAGCGATGAGATCGTCCTTGGCATGATCCAGGACAGATTGAGTCAACCCGACGCCAAAAACGGCTTTATCCTCGACGGTTTTCCGCGCAACAACCCGCAAGCACAGGCCCTTGACTCACTGCTCGCCCGCCTGGGTCAGCCTCTGCAACTCGCGCTCCTCGTCGACGTCAATACCGAGGTCCTTTTAAAGCGCCTGACGGGGCGGCGCACCTGTGCCAAATGCGGCCAGATGTATAACATCTATTTTCAGCCGCCCAAGGTGCCGGGGCGTTGCGACAAGTGCGACGGGGAGCTACAGCAGCGATCCGACGACAACGAGGAGACGATCCGCAAGCGCCTCGAGATCTACGAGCAGCAGACCGCCCCGCTCATCACCTATTACAAAAGCCAGAATAAGCTGCGCCGCGTCGTCGGTGAGGGCGATGTCCAGGAGATATTCCGTACGGTGGTGACGATCATCGAGGGCCATATCCATCCCCTGGCCACGCTGCGTCCGGCCATGACGGCACCGGCACCCGCCAAGCCGAAGGGGCCATCCGTAAAGCCGCAGGCGGCAAGCCCGGCGCGCCACGAGGCCGTTTCGCAAAACGCGGCCCCGGTCAAGAAGGCCGCCCCGAAGAAGAAGGCGGTCGTGAAGAAGGCCGTTCCGAAAAAGGCGGCAGCCAAGAAGACCGCGCCCAAGAAGGCGGCCCCGGTCAAGAAGGCCGCCCCGAAGAAGAAGGCGGCTGCGAAAAAGGCGGTAGTCAAGAAGGCCGCCCCGAAGAAGAAGGCGGTCGCCAAGAAGGCCGCCCCGAAGAAGAAGGCGGTCGCCAAGAAGGCCGCGCCCAAGAAGGCAGCCGCGAAGAAAAAGGCCGCCGTCAAAGGTCGTCGCTAGAAATCCCCGGCAAGCGGGCTCCCTGGAGTCCGTTTGCCGTTCAGGCGGCCCCACCCCTTCCCGGAACACCCAAAGCGCGCTAGTCTGGCGCCATGTCATGGGATAATAGTCGTGCCCCGTTCCCCGCGACCCGCATGCGGCGCATGCGCCGGCAACGGTTTTCTCGCGACCTCGTGCGTGAGCACTCATTAACGGCATCCCACCTGATCATGCCCGCGTTTGTTCTTGAGGGCCGGGATCGGAGTGAAGACATTGCGGCGTTACCGGGCATCCAGCGACTGTCCGTCGACCGCCTGGTGGATGCGGCACGGACATGGGCCGCGGACGGCATTGCGGCGGTTGCCTTGTTTCCGGTCGTGCCCCGGGAGAAAAAATCCGCCCAGGCCGAGGAGGCCTTCAATGCAGAGGGGCTTGCGCAAACGGCGGTGCGCGCCCTGAAGGCCGCAGTCCCCGGTCTTGGGGTCATGACGGATGTCGCCCTCGATCCGTTCACCATCCATGGGCAGGACGGCGTTATCGACGAATCCGGCTACGTCATGAACGACGAGACCACGGAGATCCTGGTCCGCCAGGCGCTGAGCCATGCCCACGCGGGGGCCGACATCGTGGCGCCCTCCGATATGATGGATGGCAGGGTGGGGGCCATTCGCCAGGCCCTCGAGGCCGAGGGCTTCCGTCATACCCAGATTCTGGCCTATGCGGCCAAATATGCCTCGGCCTTTTATGGGCCCTTCCGGGACGCCGTGGGGTCAGGCGAGGCGCTCGGCCAAGCGGACAAATCGACCTATCAGATGGACCCGGCCAATAGCAACGAGGCGCTTCACGAGGTGGCGATGGATCTCAAGGAAGGGGCGGACATGGTGATGGTGAAGCCCGGCCTCCCCTACCTCGATGTCATACACCGCATCAAGGAGACATTCCGGGTGCCGACCCTGGCCTACCATGTCAGCGGGGAATACGCCATGCTGAAGGCCGCCGTGGCAAACGGCTGGCTCGATGAGCGCAAGGTCGTCTGGGAGTCCCTGATCGCCTTGCGCCGGGCGGGGGCGGACGGCATCGTGACCTATTACGCAGCCACCGTCGCCCGTTGGCTGCGCGAACGCACACAAGCCTAGAGGGGGCGCGAGTCCGTGGTGCCGAGGATCTCGGTCTCGATCTGCTCCAGGCTCGTATGGCGCACGTCCTTGCCCTTCACAAGATAAATGACGTACTCGCAAATGTTGCGGGCGTGATCGCCGATACGCTCGAGCGCGCGCATCGCCCATATCACATTCAGGACACGCGAAATCGTCCGCGGATCCTCCATCATGAAGGTGATCATCTGACGCATGAGGCCGTCATATTCCTTGTCCACCTGACGGTCCTCGCGCGCGACGCGTACCGCCGCACCCATGTCGAGGCGCGCGAACGCATCCAAGGCGTCATGCACCATCTGCCGAACATGGTTCCCTAACGACTGGACCTCCACGTACCCATCCTTGGGGCGTTCCTCGGCCGCCAGACGCACCGCCATGCGCCCGATCTTCTCCGCCTCGTCTCCAATCCGCTCCAGGTCGGTGATCGTCTTGACCACCGCCATCACCAGACGCAGATCGCTGGCGGTCGGCTGACGCCGGGCAATGATCTGATTGCACTCCTCGTCGATGGTCACGTCCATATTGTTGACCTTGTAGTCGTTCTTTATGACTTCGTCGCCAAGGACGGAGTCGCCCTTCACCAAGGCCGCCATGGCGTCGACGATCTGCTGCTCGACAAGGCCGCCCATGTGGAGCACGCGTGTGCGGATTTCCTCAAGCTCGGTGTTGTAGCGGCGCGAGATGTGCGGATTGATATGAGACTCCATGGTCACTCCTGGCTTGATCAGCCGTAACGCCCGGTAATGTAGTCCTCTGTCTGCTTGGACGTCGGGTTGGTGAAGATGGCATTCGTGTCGTTGAACTCGACGACCCGGCCCAGGTACATAAAGGCAGTATAGTCGGAAACGCGCGCCGCTTGCTGCATATTATGAGTTACGATCACGATCGTATAATTCTGTTTCAGTTCGTAGATGAGCTCCTCGATCTTCAAGGTCGATATCGGATCAAGGGCCGACGCCGGCTCGTCTAGCAACAGGACCTCGGGCTTTAGGGCCACGGCGCGTGCCATGCACAGGCGCTGCTGCTGGCCCCCCGACAGGCTCATGCCGCTTTGCGCAAGCTTGGCACTCACCTCGTCCCACAGGGCCACTTGACGCAAGGCCTCCTCGACGCGGTCATCCAGATCGGCCTTCGAGAGGCGTTCATAGAGCCGGATACCGAACGCCACATTCTCATAGATGGACATGGGAAAAGGCGTCGGTTTCTGAAACACCATGCCGATGCGTGAACGCAGGCGGTAGAGGTCCTCGCCGGGCAGCAATACATTGCGGTCATCGAGCCAGATCTCGCCCGTGGCCCTCTGGTCGGGATAGAGCTCATACATGCGGTTGAAGGTGCGCAACAAGGTCGACTTGCCGCAACCGGACGGCCCGATGAACGCCGTCACCATATTCGTGGCTACGGTGAGATTGATATCGTGAAGGGCGACCTCCTTCCCGTAATAAAAGTGCAAGTTCCGGATCGTGATCTTGGTGGCGTTCTGCGCGGGTTCCATCGGTAGGGATCCTGCCCGTTCTTCAGCGTTTGGATGCGACTCCCAGGACGGGGCGCTGGCCCCATTATGCCACAGCTCTCCCCGGAGACGGCACGGTGGCGCGGCGATACCGCCGGCGAGCACCGCGCCAAGACACGGCGACACCAGGACACGCGGGCCGCCATCGCCCGCGTGTCCTGGACCTGGGCGATGACGGCTAGAAGTCGTACTCGAGCATCAGCCGGTTGTAGACAAAACGGTGGACGACCGGCAGGTTATGCGCAATACCGATGCGATCGCGGATCGAGAGCCCTTTCAAGGGGCCGCCCAGGAAGTAGGTCAGATCCAGATCCGCCTCGTTGGTGCGCGCCGAGGTGTAACCACTATAGAGGGTATTGAAGTAATCCGCAAAGCTCGCGATCAGGCGCACCTTGTGTTGGAGCAGGAAGGCCGTGGCCGAGATCTTGACGGCGTGACCGGTCGTTTTGCGGTCGATCATGCCTTGGATCATGGAGGTCGTATACAAGGGGTCGGTGGCGTAGCCGGTCGTGTACGGCGAGACGACGTCGCCGTTTCCGAAGGCCCCGGCATGGGCCGGGAGATCATCGTAACCGAGAGTGATCTGGTCTCCGGCGCGCTTGACCCCGACCACCGCGCCATACACCGTGGCGTTGACCGCGCCCAAATATTGCGGTCCAGAGCCGGTCTCGCGCACCACCTGGGCGCCCACGAAGGGCTTCAGTCCCGCCGCGCCGGGCAGCACATAAGAACCTTGGGCATAGGCCATCTTGGCGAGGTCATAGAATTGATAACCCCACACCGCGGCCTTCAGGCCGCGGGCGTCGTAATCGGCACCGACCGCCGCCGCCCCGGTTTCGCGACGACCGGCGAGACCGCCGGTCCCGCCGATATTGAAGGTGCCCGTCGAGTTGTAGAGGTCCGTGCGTGAAAACTCGTCGGACGTCCGGCTCTTGAAGCGCGTGATGCGCATGGCCGAGATCGTAAGCCCCGTGATCGGCCTCACGGCCGCCAGCAACGCCTGGTAGGTGGCCGGGATCATGCGCGAGTCGGAGGCGTTGATCCAGGGATTGGCGATGGATTGGTCGCCGGCACGCACCAGGACCCGACGATTGTCGTATTGGACAAAGGCCTGGCCTAAGGTATTGATCCCATCGTAACCTGCGAGCGTGCCGTCCACGAGGGCCGGGTTGGCGTTATTCAGACCGAGGTTATGCGCGGTATAGAAGCTCAGCCCCGCCGAGAAGCCGTAGACCGACCCGCTCAAGACATTGAGCGCGCCGCCCACGGAGAAGGCCTGCTGGCCGGCCACCGGTCCGCTATAGTGACGCGTGAAGTCGTAGGCGCGGATGTCGCCGTTGACCTTCATGCCCCCGAAAAAGCCCTGGCCGGCATGGGCGTCGCCGGCACCGACGCAGATCAGCACGGCACCCGCAAGCGCCGCCCGAGAAATGTGCTTCATACTCCTCCCTCGTGTCAGTGAAGGGCCCGGTCGATCCCCCGGACAGGGTCGACCGGGCCGTCCCGGCATCGTAGGGGGCCGATATGACAATTTCCTTACAGACGTCGCCGAATTGACATAAATTACGGAGCCGGCCGGCCCGCTCCCCGGATAGCGACCGCGATCAGGGCGCCCCGAACGACGAGCACCCCTCGGCGCGGATGCGTGCCACGCATTCCTCCTTGCAGCGCCGGTACCCGGGGGCGCCGGTCACGGCCGCCGTGCGTGGGCGATCCAGGCCAGCCGGGATATCGGCGACGACGCGCCCGGGCGCAGCGCCCATGACCCGGATGCGATCACCCAAAATATGGCCTCACCCACGTCATGGGTGACAAACAACACCGTGATCCGGAATTCCGACCAGATGGCCAGCAGCCCTTCCTGCATGAGGGCGCGGGTTTGCGCGTCCAAGGCGCCAAACGGTTCGTCCATCAACAGCACGCGCGGGTAGTTGGCGAGCGCCCGCGCGATCCCGACACGCTGCTGCATGCCACCTGAAAGCGTCGCCGGATTGCGGTGGGCATAGGGCAGGAGGCCCACCAGACCAAGAAAGGTGCGGGCGATAGCCTCGGCGGCGCCCCATGCCGGCCATGCGCGGGCCAAAGGCGACATTCTCCAGCACGGTCTTCCAGGAAAACAGGGGATGCTGCTGAAAGACCATGCCGCGATCCGCGCCCGGTCCGGTCACAAGACCGCCGTCTATGGGCACGCGGCCCTCGGAGACCGGCACCAGGCCCGCGACCGCAGCCAGCAAGGACGTTCAGGGCAGGAACCCATCTTCGCGAGAAATGGGAATCCCCTTCTTTCAGGAAGGGGAGGACGCCAACTCCTTGACATACTGTTCCGGGGTTGCGTAGCCGGGCATGACGGCGTTGTTGAGCCCGTCCACGCCCATGACGATCGCGCCGCTGCGCTTGACATGGGCCTTCTCGAGCAGCAGCACGCGCAGTTCGGGGTTGGCCTCCTTGGCCTTGACGGCGGCCATGGGTCCTGCCGTCCCGCCTCCTATGACCAGCACGTCGGGCGTAAGCTCGGATACGTTCATGACACGCCTCCGCCATGGGTGTCGCACCGTTCGATGCGCAGCCGATAGCGCCACTGATCTCCCCGGCAATAGAGGTGCTCATAGTCGAGCGGCCGGCCGTCACGCGCGAAGGTGAGGCGATCCATGCGCAGGATCGGGGACCCCGGGGGGATCTCCAGGGCGCGGGCGACATCGACGTCGGCCGCGGCGGCGCCGATGTCGAGCTCGGCGTGCCCCAGGGGGCATTGCAGGTCGTTTTCGAGGATGGCGAAGATATCGCGCGTCGCGAGATCATGGCTGAGCAGGGCCTGGGCGGTGGCCTCACGAAAATACGAGACGTCGAGCGACACCGGGGCGCCGTTCACGTAACGCACCCGGCGGATCTCGCCCACGCGCCCGGGCGGGGCGACCTGGAGACGCGCGCGCAAGGTGTCGTCGGGGGCAAAAAAGCGTGAGCCAAGGAGGCGTGACGAGGTGACATGACCCGACTCCTGCATGGCCTCGCCCAGGCCCTGGAGTACGGTGAGCGACTGCGAGACCTGGGGGCGCGACACATAGCTGCCCTTGCCCTGGACCTTGAACACCAAGCCCTCCTGACAGAGCTGGCTGACGGCCTGACGGGCCGTTACGCGGCTGACCGAAAAGCGCTTCATGAGTTCGCTTTCCGAAGGCATCCGGTCAAAGAGGGCGTACGAACCGTCGAGGATGCGGGCGCGCAGCGCCTCCTTGATCTGGGTATAGAGCGGCGCCGGCAGGGACGATGAGGGGAGGGACGCGGTATCGTGCATGATGTGAGCCCTAAGAACCTGTCAAGACAGGCGAGAGCAAGCTCCGTGCCACACCCTTTATCCCGGGAAAATAGGCGCTTGGTAGACGCCGCCCCCGGATGCGCGCCTGATTCCAGTGCACGGCGGCTCGTTTGTGCCTCATTTCAGGCGCGGCGCGGGCCCTCCCGGTGCCTCGGAACCGTCGAGCCGTGCCAGGAGGCGCATACCTCCCACCAACCCGTCCACGCGTGAGGCGATATCGGCATGCGGGGATGACGCGGATAACGGCCAGTGCGCATGCCGGCAACCGGGGGGAAGCGGCGGGCACGCCTTTAATGCCGCCGGATCCAGTGTCACCAGGAGGTCGCACGCCGGAGGGACGGCGCCGGCCGGGCAAGAACAGGCCTCCACCCAATCGCCGGCCCGCGCCAAGGCGATGTGCGATGCGCGTTCGGCAAGCCCCGGCAAGGATGATGCAAAGGCGAGGCGCGCGCGACGCTTATACATGGTGGCCGATGGGCGGCATACGCAAGCTCAAGGGAAGTTGTAGATGAGGTTCAGGGTCGTGAACGTCGAGGTGGGCTTGAAGCCCGCCGGCGCGCTCGTATAGTGATCGACGATCTCCGAGAGCTTCAATGCGAGCCTTCTGCTGATCGGCGCGGTAAGCCCGGTGCTCGAGGTGAACAGCGTGCCGGTGCTCGCGCCCAGGACCGCCACACGTTGGCTGAATAGGCTTTTTTTGCTGAGTTGCCAATGATAGTCGGCCGCCAGCCGCAGCACCGGGACATCATTGCGGGCCCCCGTGAAGTAGGTGTTCTGGCGAAGGCCGGCGCCCGCGTCGACCTTGAAGCGCATGGGGCCCTGACGCAAGAACTGGTGGCCGGCGCCCACCGACTCGACTTCATAGTGGCGGTATCCGTCGAACGGATTGCGGACATAATTCAGGGCCACGAGGAGGAAGTTTTCCTTCTCGCCGCTGAAATAATGCGACGCCTTAAGGTCGAGCGCGAGCCGATTGGCGTTCACAATGCCAAGGCTTGCCGCGTAGTCGTAGCTCAGCCGCCCCGCATAGCGCCACAGGCCGCGCTCGTAGCGCACATGATCGTTGGTGTTGAGGGTCCGTGTATTACTGGTTCCGGTAGTGGCCGCATAGCCGAGCCCGACCTGGGCGCTCAAGGCATGCTTCGGGGCGGGGGCGGCGGCACGGGCATAGCCCGGCCCAAAGAGGGCGCACGCCACCACCATAAAGGCCCGCCGCGGGCTGATCCGGGAGGCCGGGGACAGACCGGTGCCATACCGGGACCTGTGGGCGCCTGCGAGGGTGGCGCGCGGCCGGGCAAAGCGCACCGCTGCCTAATCCCGCACCACAAGGGCGGGGGCGCGCGGCCCATCCTCGTCTTCGCCGCCCACCACGCCCGCGCGATGCCGGGCGGACAGCCATACCGCGGATTGGACCGGTAGGGGCAGACGCCGGACGCATTTCGGGAAAAACAGGGTGTCGGGGATGAGGACTGTGCGGCCGCGGGGCCCCTCGGTCTCAATGTCCATGAGAGGGCTGTCAAGGACCTTGCCCTCGATGCCATCCGGCAGGACCTCTATAGGCTGACCGAACTGATACGGCCGCCAGATCCACATGAAGAACGGGGCGGTGATGTTGCCAAAAATCGTCCCGACCGCGAGCAGGCCGATCCCCAGGACCGCCAGGAATCCCGTAAAGGTATCGAGCACGCCGCTTACCGGGAGACCGGCGATGCGCAAGGCCACGAGCACGAGCAGGACGTGGAGCAGGACCGTAACGGAGCGCGCGATGGCGTGCACGGTTCCTGCCGAGTACAGGCGGTCGCGCTGCCGGAGCACGGGTGCCTGGTAGAGGCCACGCTTTAGGGAGCGCAAGACGAAAAGTCCGCCGACCAACACCAGGAACGGTTTCCGGAGGTGGACGAGGACACGGTGAGACGACGGCACGCTTAGCAGCATCGCTCCATTATACCGTGGGCGGCGGGGCCCGCGAGGGGCCGGGAGGGAACTTCAATCGGCTTGACGGAAACACGCAGGTAAACGTGCTGCCGCGCCCGAGAACACTCTCGACTGTCAGTCGCGCGTCGTGACGCAACAGGACCTTGGCGACGATCGCCAGACCAAGGCCCGTACCCCCCGAGGCCCGCGAGCGATCGCTGTCGACGCGATAGAAGCGTTGCGTGAGAAACGGGATGTGGCGCTCGGCGATACCCTCGCCGCTGTCGATCACCGCAAACCGCCCTTCGCTGGCGTCCGCCCGCCAGACGAGGCGTATCGATCCGCCGGCCGGGGTATGGCGAACTGCGTTTTGCACGAGGTTCGTAAAGGCGCTGCGCAATTCCTC
>JAJZZU010000412.1 GCA_021797365.1 Pseudomonadota bacterium
AGGCCAATGTCATCAAGCTCGAGATCGAGGAGAGCACGCGCGCGCTCATTACCGACGCCCTGAAAGCCGCAGCCTATAGTGCCGTGGCCTTGCTCGGCCTGTTGAGCCTGCTGGCATTCGTCATCATCGGGCTCGCCGACATCATAACGAACGCCGCCTCCCCCATGACAAGCGTATGGGCGAGCGCGCTTATCGTCGGCGTATTGCTGACCGGCATCGGCGGCGTCATGGCTGTGAGGTATGCCAAACGCATAGGACAAGACGCGCAAATGAAGAAGACGCGATCGGAGTTCAGTGCCGACAAGGCCTTCATCAAGGATGAATGGCGAAAAATCTAAGCCTGGGGGCTCCCATGGACGACGAAGTGGTGGAGGTGTACTCCTCGGAGGAGGCGCGTCTTAAGGCCGAGCGGCACCGGCGTGACCTTGCCGACACCCTGGACGCCTTGAGCGAGCGCGTCGGCAGCGCCGTGGAACAGATCGAGCGCCAGGTGACCTTCCCGATTCGATGGTCGCTTGAACACCCTCTTTTGGCCGTGGGTCTGAGCCTGAGCGCCGGGGTCTTGCTGGGCCGCCGCCTGCAACGGTCCCGGCCGAAGCGCACGAGCGCCCTCGCCCGCGAGCTCGAAGGCGCCTACCTGCAGGGGCGTCGCGACGAGGCCGAGCAGCGGCCGCCACGCGAGCCCGAGTATTGGGCCGGCGTAAAGCTTGCCGATGGCGCGGAGATCGGCGGCCTGCTCCTCGAGGCCGCCAAGCCCCTCCTGCAGCATCTCACCCGAAACATAATCGAGAGCCTTAACAGAGACTCCCGCGAGCCGCCACGCTGATCATTATGCGGTCAAATCCGACCACGTCGCCGACAACACCGAAACACGCAGTTGTTGCGCCACAACTTGACAGATAAGTACAGACCGCCACTCTGCTGCCTGGAATGGGGGTTCATTGTTAGCTATCCCAGTCAGCATAAGATCCCGGCCGTCACTGTTCTGAGAGCCCTTCCGTAGGTCTTTTTCTTCGCTGTTTACGGACATCTATATTGAAGAGGCGCGAAAGCTGTCAGCTCGCCTCCGCCGACATCTGTTAATTAATCCACGATAGTTGAGTATTACGATTATTTCCAATGATCCTTTTGGCCTTCATCCCCCTTGTCTCTGGAATTGTGGGAAGCGCTTTCCGGCATTCCTGGGGGACGCGTCGCCAATGGCAAGCACATCATTCACGGGTAGAACAAATATCGTAAATGGTTTATACGTCAGTCGATCCTGGCACGCTGTCTTCGAATTGGTTACAAAGAATGAGTGTCGTAACCGCCATATCTGGCACAACTTGTAATCATATTTGGCTTGCAACCCGTACTCTTTAAGGAAGACATTTTTAGGCGGCGTATTCGGAAGCATTGGCTCCTTTTTCTTCAGAATATACACGTACCGGCGACCGCCAATGCCGAGCTCCCTCACGACATAAAACGGCAGATTAAATAACTGGCTAGCGCCGATGACGACAATCGACACCAGCCCAAGTACGGCGGCCACAAAGGTAGTGCTCACGCCTCCCTTGTTTTCTCCCTGTCCATAATGGGCGGAAAACGCCGCATATACCGTCCACCACGACAGACTGCTTACAAATACTCCTACCTCGACTACCAGTAAAAGGATCACTACCAACCCGGGCCTAGATACAGGAATAGAGGCATCTGTTCGCACCAACTCGCTATGAGGGAAAAGTACGAGCATGTAAATGACAGAATAAGCTGCCCCGACCATGCGGACCACTGCTATGTAATATTTCGGCCATGTCCCCGGTGATGGGCTCCCTGGGGCGCTCGCGTTATCTTTCGTATTTACGTCTAGCGTTTTATCTCTGTCATAGTTTCCGCCGTGTCTTGGTGTGCTATTACCAAGATCGCGCGGCACTAGGGCATCCAGTATTGCGGCGGACGCCATCGCTACTATCGCCAAAGGTATCAGAATTAATTCGCTGGATTCGTTGATACAATAGAGTAGCCATGCTGCCAAGACAATAAATGCGATTGCAGTAGTTAATACATTTTTTTGGCTCCATTTGCACCATTGTGGCTTATTCTGTGCAAATGGAATCTGTATCAGTGTTTGGAATATCGTGGGAAAAATTAATACTGTCACGACTGCGGCAAAGGCGTAAACAACGGATACTCGAAGCCATGTGGCAGATAGAGCGCTTGGTTCTAGCCATTGAGCGTGGTGATCTGATAGGTAACTTGTAATAGTTATGTTGAATAGTGCAATAGAGAACACGCCGAATATACCATATATAAGGATGGCTTTTCTCGCGATGTCATTAAGGATTTGGCGCCAATGCAGATGGGCGGGCGCCTTTGATGGGGTGTTGTTGTTCATTGTTGGGCGTTCCCTTGATTTCTATGCAGTTAACCTCTCGTACGCTACATTGTAGGTAGGTACTTTGCCGTACAATAGCCGCGAACATGCGCGGTGAATGTCGTGTTGTGCCGTGGTATAGTAACCTGGACTGGAGGTCCATTGCTGCGCTCCGAACGATTCAATAGTCTCAGTCATATCGCAGGCGGTGTGCTCGCCATCGCAGGCACCGTCGTGTTGATCGTATTCGCGGCCCTGCGCGCGGATCCCTGGCGGATCGTAAGCTTCAGCATCTATGGTCTTACCCTCATATTCCTGTACGCCATGTCGGGTCTCTACCACGGTCTTACGGGCCGGGCGCGGGCGGT
>JAJZZU010000033.1 GCA_021797365.1 Pseudomonadota bacterium
GTCCTTTGTGGAACGATGTGCGCTATGTGCACGAGCATGAGGCCTACAATGGCGTCTGTGCTCACCTCTACCGGTTCCTGACGGACTCCGAGCTCTGAATTGCACCCACTAATTTCGCTGAGGAGCCATATGTATTACCATAAAACATTCTGTGTCACTTTAGCCAATTGAAAGATTTCGCTGGCGTCTGAGAGCGACATTGTGTAATGTTCCCCGCATATGGGGAATCTCACCGATCCGATTGTGCTTCGCCACCGTGGCCGTGACTTGACGGCGGTGGATATTGCGAGCATTCAAGCGACGATCCTGACGCACTATGCGCGGGGTCGCACCTTCATCGGGGTGCAGCTGTGTGAGCAGTGGGATTGGCGGCAAGCCAACGGGCAGTACAAGGCCTTTGCGGCGCGTGCGTTGTTGCTGCGCCTGGAGCGTGCGGGACTCATCGAGTTGCCGGCACCGCAACGGACCAAGGTGAACCGGCCGCGGCAGTACGACGAGCAGAGGCCGCTCTTTATCCAGACCCCGCTTGATGGCACGCTCGCAGACCATCCCGCCCCGAGGCTTAAGCCGGTGCAGGGTGCGGCCGAGCACGCCCTGTGGGATACCTTGCTCGCCCACCACCATTATCTGGGGCGTCCCGCGCTCGTAGGCGAGCACCTGAAGCAACTGGTGTTTCTGGGCGAGCAGGTGGTGGGGTGCCTGGGCTGGGCGAGCGCGGCGTGGAAGATTGCCCCGCGCGATCAGTATATTGGCTGGAGCCTCGCGCAGAAGCGCGTGCGATTGCCGTTGATCGCCAATAACGCGCGCTTCCTGATTCTGCCCTGGGTACGCCTGCCACATCTGGCCTCGTGTGTGCTGGGCTTGAGCCTCAGAGGACTGTCCGAGTGCTGGCAGCTGCGCTATGGTCACGGGCTGCAACTGGCGGAGACCTTCGTGGACAGCGCGCGGTTCGCCGGCACCTGCTATCGGGCCGCCAACTGGCAGTGTGTGGGCGAGACTCAAGGGCATGCCAAACGCGGCCATGCCTATCATCGTCATGGGATCGTCAAACGCATTTATCTGTATCCCTTGACGCGGCACTGGCGGCAGACCTTGACCGCTGATCTCACGCCATGAATCGCCTCCAGGCGCTGGCGATCCTGGATCTGCCCCGCGAGCAAGCGGTGAGCGCCATCATGAGTTTGGGCGAGAAGGCCGAACGCTGGGAGCACCTGCAGGCCCAGGGGGCGGCCAACACGGCGATCAGCCCCACCACCCCTTCGGGCATGCAGCCGGTGTATTTGAAGCCCCGTCCCAAACGGCGGGCTAAAACGCCGGGCCGCAAGGCCGGTCACCCCGGGGCGCATCGGCCCGCGCCCGCGCACATCGATGAGCACATCGAACACACCCTCACACACTGCCCGTGCTGTGACAGCGAGGTCGGACCCTCGATCCGCCAGCACACCCGCCTCATCGAGGAGACCCCGCCCGTGGTGCCGCACGTCAGTGCCCACACCGTCCATGGTCATTGGTGTGCCACGTGCCGGAAGATCGTCACCGCGCCGGTGGTCGCGGCCCTGCCGCACGGCACCTTGGGGCTGCGCTTCGTGGTCACTACCGCGTGGCTGCATTATTTTGTCGGCGTGAGCGTTGGCAATTGCGTGAAAATCGCGTACCGCTCGCTGGGACTGACCGTCAGCTCCGGGGGGCTGACGCAGGCGTGGAAGCGCCTCGCCACGCTGCTGGAAGGCGACTATGACGGCATCTTGCAGAAGATTCGCCACAGCGCGGTCTTGCATGCCGATGAGACCGGCTGGCGCCTCAACGGGGTAACCTGCTGGCTGTGGGCCTTTGCCACCGCCCAATACTGCTACTATCTCATCGATCCGCATCGCGGCACCGCGGTGGTCACGCGCGTGCTTGGCACGCTCTTCCCGGGCATCCTGATCACCGACTTCTGGGGGGCCTACAACGCGATCGAGACCCTCGCCAAACAGAAATGCTACTTTCATCTGTTCACCGAATTGATCAAGGTCGACAAACTCACCACCGTCCGCCCGTGGCGATGCTTTCGCAAAAAGTTGGCCCGCCTGCTCAAGGACGCGGTGCGCCTGGGCGAGGGGCGGCACACCCTCGATCCGCTGCGCTACGAACGGCGCAAGGCGACATTACATCGGCGTCTGGACCAGCTCATCGCCCTCCCGTGGACCGATCCCCACGCCCAGCGTCTCGTCAAACGGCTGCGTCGCCACCGTCATGAGATGCTGACCTTCCTCGATCACGCGGGCGTCAGTCCGTATAACAACCATGCCGAGCAGCAGATGCGGGTCGCCGTGCACACCCGCAAAGTCAGCCAACAGAGCCGCTCGATTCCAGGCGCTCACACTCACGCCATTCTCCTCAGTCTCTTTCGCACCGCGGACCTGCAAAAACTCAATCCCCTCGACACCGTCATGCAATGGGCCCAGACCGCCCTTGCGAGTAGGCCCGCTCACGCCCCGGCCGCCCCCCTCGCGCCCGTGAAAAAAGCCGCCTGAGTCCGGGTTCCGAGTGCGGGCGCTGCGCCCGGCCAGCGCGCCCCAAAAACCCCGGCATGATCGTCGCTCCTGTGCGACACTATCACCATGCCTAAGCCACGGACCTGCGAGCACTGCGGCAGCGTTGATCTCAAGCGCCGCTCCACCACTTACCCCCTCCTGCTCCCGGGTCGGCAGATCAACGTCGCGCGCGTCAAAGTCCATCAATGTGCCGATTGCGGACACCTGATGCCGACCCCAGAAGGACAGGAAAAACTTCAACGCTGTCTCCAAGTCTTCGGCTCGATGCTCGACATCGTGCAAAAATAAACCGGTTATCCTTTCAATTGGCTAAAGTGACACAAAGCGCATAATACAGAGGGCTGAGGAAGATCACTCCTCCCATTGCACTTTTGAGGCCGCCTGCGGTCTACCCCTATCAAGATAAGGAACAAAACAAGATCCCGGGAGGAATCCCCCATGTATTCACGCAAGGCACCATCTGCCACATGGCGGCATCCCGTCTGGTCGACCGCCCGCAAAGATTGTGTCGGCACAGCGCTGGGCGCCTCCAAGGTCTGGTTCACGATGGGACACGGTATCGTCACCGAGGTCTTTTACCCCAGCATCGATATTCCGCAGATCCGTGACCTCGGCTTTATCATCGCCGACGATCAAGGATTCTGGCAGGAACTGAAGACCCTACCGGATCCCCATATCGACTTCCACGACCCCCACGTGCCTCTGCCCACCACGACCCACCATCATCCCCGCTTCGAAATGACATTCCGCGTCTGTCCCGATCCCCAACGCGACGTCCTGCTGATCGATTTCACACTCCGCGGTGACAACGCCATGCGTCCCTATGTCCTGTGTGCAGCTCGCCTCGGCGAGGATGCGCAACGTAACCATGCATGGGCCGGCACATGGGCCGGGCGTCCCGTGTTGTGGGCGGAACAGGGACCATTTGGTCTCGCTTTGACTTGCCGAACAGCAAATGGCGACGCGGCTCTTATCTGCCGTTCAGTGGGCGAGGTAGGGGTCAGTGATCTCTGGCAGGACTTTCATCAGCATGGGCGCATGTCCTGGCAGTACGACGAAGCGGGGCCCGGCGAAGTAGCCCTGGCTGCGGAACTTCCACGCTCCGGGACACTGGCACTTGGCCTTGGCAGCAGCAAGGAGGCGGCCGCCACCAACGCCTGGTCATCACTTGCCCAGGGATTCGGCCCATGTCTCAATCTCTATACCGCACGCTGGCAGGCCTGGCATGCGAGCCATCCCCCGCCCTCGCAACTCGCCCGCCATCTACCGGCCGCCATCGAGACCCTTTATATCCGTTCGGCCAATGTGCTGAAGATTCACGAAGACCGCACCTTCCCCGGGGCCTTGGTGGCCAGTCTGTCGATCCCCTGGGGCGAGGCCAGTGATAGCCTGGGTGGCTATCACCTCGTATGGTCGCGCGACCTGGTGGAGAGCGCCGGGGCCCTGCTTGCCATCGGCGCTCACGTCGAGGCCCGCCAGGTCCTCACCTACCTCATCAGCACCCAGCAGGCCGACGGTCACTGGTTTCAGAATCAATGGCTTGGTGGAAAACCCTTTTGGCAAGGCGTGCAACTCGATGAGGCCGGATTTCCTGTACTGTTGGCCGCCGCCCTTGACGCCCAGCACGCACTGAACGATATCCCCATCCGCGACATGGTTTTTCGGGCACTGCGCTTTATCGTTCGCGAGGGCCCCGTCACCCGCCAGGACCGGTGGGAAGAAGACAGCGGTATCAACGCCTTTACTCTGGCGGTCGTGATCGCAGCGCTCGTGGAAGGCGCCCCCTACCTCGACGATAAGGCGCGCGCGCTCGCACTGATGGTCGCCGATCACTGGAATACGCGCATCGAGGCCTGGACCTATGCCAAGGGGGGCGACTTTGCCCACCAGTTTGGGGTCACCGGCCACTATATCCGCGTGACCCCCGCCGACATACTGCGCGACTGTCGTGCCGACCAGGAGATGGTGCCGATCAAGAACCGGTCAGACAATCCGCAGCTGGCCGCCGATAAGCAGGTCTCCAACGATTTTTTGCAGCTTGTCCGCTACGGCTTGCGCCGCGCAGACGATCCGCGGATAGCGGAGTCTATCGTCGTCATGGATGGCCTGCTAAAGAGCGACACCCCAAGCGGCCCTGTCTGGCATCGCTACAATGACGATGGTTATGGTGAACATATCGACGGCTCCCCTTTCGATGGCAGCGGCGTCGGACGCGGCTGGCCGCTTTTGGTGGGAGAACGCGGCCACTACGCGATCTGCGCGGGCGAAGACCCGTTGCCCTACCTGCAGGCGATGAGTCACATGACGGGGGCCGGCGGACTCTTGCCCGAGCAGGTCTGGGATAGCCCGGCCATACCCGAACGCGGGCTATTTCCCGGCGCGCCGAGCGGGTCGGCGATGCCTTTGGTTTGGGCGCACGCCGAATTCGTCAAGCTCTGTCACAGCCACCTGCTCGGATATCCGGTCGACCGCCCGGTTCACACGTTCGCGCGTTACCAGGGCCTGCGGCCCCATCTCGATTTTCGTCTATGGACCCTGAAAGAACGCCCACGCGACATCAAGGCCGATGAGGAACTGCGCGTCCTGCTGCCGGCACCATTTGTCGTACATTTCGGTCACAACGGCTGGCGGGACCTGACCGACATCCCATCCGAAGATTATGGTCTCGCCCATCTGGCAATCCTGCCGACGCGGACGATGACGGCCGGCACCGTCATGGATTTCACGATTCACTGGGCAGACGGCACTTGGCTCGGCGAAGATATTCACATCGATATCACAGGAGGTAGCGCATGATTACGGTAGATCTTTCCGGGCGGCGGGCGCTCGTGACAGGGGCGAGCGGGGGTCTGGGGCGGGCGATGGCGGAAATGCTGGCCCAGGCGGGCGCCCAGATAGCGGTTCATTACTGCAAGGGACAAGCGCAAGCCGAGGCGGTGGTGCAAACCATCACCAGCCAAGGCGGCAAGGCTCAGGCCTTCGCCGCTGACCTCTCCGATCCCGCCGCCGTCACTACCCTCATGCAGCAAGCGAGCGCTGCCCTGGGAGGACTCGACATCCTTGTCAATAACGCGGGCTTCGATGGTCAACGGGCACCGGTCGGCGAAGACGACCCCGCACACTGGCAGAAAGTTCTGGCCGTCGACCTGCTCGGACCCTATTACTGCGCGCGAGCCGTCCTCCCTCACATGATCAAGGCCAGGCGCGGAGTCATCATCAATATCACATCAGTCCATGAATTCATTCCCTGGGAAGGCTATAGCGCTTACACGAGCGCCAAGGCCGGCTTGTCGATGTTCACCAAAACCCTGGCCCAGGAAACCGCCGACAAGGCGATCCGCGTGGTGGCGATCGCACCGGGCGCCATCCAGACGCCGATCAACGAGGCGGTCTGGAATGATCCGAATGCCCTCAAGGATCTCGATGACAAGATTTCTATGGGGCGCCTCGGTACACCCACAGAGATCGCCTCGGTGGTGACCTTCCTGGCAAGCGATCTGGCAAGTTACATTACCGGTACCACCATAGCCGTCGATGGTGGCATGCTGATCTATCCGGAATTCCGACATGGCGGGTAGCGTATAGGTACCGACATTCTGGTTATCGGTCCAGACATCGGCGGCGGCATCCCCGCGCGGGTGCCCGCTTGTTCGGCGCTATGGATCTTAGTCATGGAGCAAGGTCACTACTAGGTGCGCGAATGGGCCAAAGGACAACCGGAAGCGGTATCCGGCAAGCGCCGTTTGACGCCGGTGACACCGGGCGTGAACAGCGCGGAGGACCGCTCACGGCGGCAATGGATCATCACGCGAGCGGTAACGCCGGGTTTTACGAAGCCGCCATCGTGCGCCGCCGCAAGACCGATTTTCGGGCGCGCCGCCATACCAAGGACATGAGCGCCGCCCATCCCCCGCTGATCATGATAGCCAATGCCCTGCGCGTGGCCGACCCTACATGCACAACCGGGAACGAGGGGACGTGGTGAGGCGCGGGGCAGCTGCCATTTACAGCGCGGGCTTCCTGCAAGGATCGGCGTTTGTGCTGATTCCGGCGCTCGGCGGCATCCTGCACCGTGCACCCTACCATCTGAATAATAGCACCTATGGTCTTTTGTACTTCCCTGAGATCCTGGGCACGATCGTGGCGGCCCTGGCCGCAGGGGCGCTCTTGCTGCGCTTTCAGACCACCGGCCTGTTCCGCCTGGGCGCTATGGCCAACGCCGTCGCCATGGTGCTGCTTGTTGCGGCCTTTTTTGCGCACGGCACCCTGGTGGTCATCCTGCTGCTGACCGAAACCCTGATGCTGGGGATTGGTTTTGGTCTCACCAATGCCATGATCAATCGCGCCGCCTCCCGTCTCTTCCAGAAATCCGCCACCAGCGCGGTGACGATCCTGAATGCCGTCATTGGCGGCGCCACGGCTATGTCCCCTCTCCTGCTCGCAGGTTTCGGTCATGTCCTGGCGTGGGTGCTGTGGCCAGCCCTTCTGTGCCTTGCCTGGCTCATTCTTCCCCTCTTGCCCGAACCGGAAGACAGCGCACCTGAACGGGGTGGACTGCGCGCCTGGCGTCCATCGATGCTGCCGTTTGCCGCAGCCATCCTGCTGTACGCGATTTGCGAAGGCAGTTTTGGCAGCTGGGCCAATGTCCTCGTGAGTGTCGACCACCACCTGCCGGCGGCCACCGGCGCGCTGGCTTTGTCGCTTTTCTGGGGCGGCATGACGGTTGCGCGTTTTGTGTTCGGCGCGATCGATCACTTCATCCATCGGCGCCTCCTCTACCAAGCCGTGCCGCTTGGTATAGCCACCTGCTTTCTGGTGATCCCGGAACTGCGGTCAGGCACGCACTTCTTGCTGGGCTTCGCCGTCGCCGGCGCAGCCTGCGGCATTTATTATCCTTACTCCATGAGCTATGGCATCGCATCCCACCCCCAGGAAGGCACGCAGATGGCCGGCCTCTTGGTTGGCAGCCTTATGATCGGCGAAGGGATCGGTTCATTTGGTTTGGGTCCATTGCAACACTGGCTGTCGCTGGCAACGATCTATCACCTGTCCGCCCTGTGGGCGATCCCGCTGATGGTGCTCGCCTGGCGCAACAGCCGGACGCTGGCGCCAGAGATCCGTCATGGCTAAACACGTGCTGATTCTCGGAGGGGGATTTGCCGGGCTCGCGGCGGCACGGGCACTACAAGGCACCCCTTGCACCGTGACGCTCGTTGATCACAACAATTACCACCTGTTCCAACCGCTCCTCTATCAGGTCGCCACCGGCGAACTGCCGACAGAGGCAATCGCCACGCCGCTGCGGCCATTGCTGGCACCGACCGGCGCACACTTTCGGCTGGGGCGTGTCCTTGCCATCGACCTCGCCGCTCGCACTGTCCAGCTCGCCGAAAACGCCACCCTCTCCTATGATTATCTGATAGTGGCCTTGGGCAGCGTCACGAATTTCTTTGGTCATGCCGACCTGGCCCTGCATGCCTTCGACCTGAAGGGGGTGGAAGTCGCCGAACAGGCGCGCTCGCGCATTCTTTATGCCTTTGAACGGGCCATGAGCTGCACAGCCGCCGCCGAGCGCTCGGCTTGGCTTACGTTTGTGGTCGCCGGAGGGGGCGCCACTGGGGTGGAGTTCGCCGCGGCCCTCCTGGAACTCATACGGATCCTGATACGCAGACGTTACCCCGACCTCCAGAAGACCCCACCGCGCGTTGTGCTGATTCAAGGGGGATCGGCACTGCTACCGGGTTTTGCGCCGTCGCTGCAGGCGGCAGCCGCCGCCAAGATCCGGGCACTGCACGGCGATATTCTGTTCGATACGCATGTTACCGCCTATGACGGCCAGACGGTACAAAGCCCCTCGGTCGCACCCTTGCCGGCCCGCACCCTGGTGTGGACGGCCGGCGTACGCGCCCACCCACTGACAGCCGCCCTGCCAGGAGCGGATCCCCACAGCGGTCGCGTCGTCACAGATGCCCGGCTCCGGGTGAGCGATCACCCCGAGGTCTTCGTGGTCGGTGATGGTCTCGCCTCGCGCCATCAACCTCCGTGGCCCCAGGTGGCACCGCTTGCTATTGAAAGCGGGCGGTACGCGGCGACGGTCATTCGCGCCGCGCTCCTGCAACGCCCTCCGCCACCTCCTTTCATCTACCGAGATCCCGGCAGCATGGTGGTGCTGGGCCGCTACGACGCCGTCTGCCAAATCGACCGCTGGCACATACGCTGGCGAGGCCCCGGCGCCTGGCTTTTATGGATCGGTATGCATCTTTATCGCATCATGGGTACGCGCAATCGTGTCCTGACCCTTATTGACTGGGCGGCCGACTACGGAAGCCACGGAAATGCCATAGAAATCATCCGCAAGGGACAACCCTGACAGGTATCGACGCACTTACGAACGCAGTGGCTCTTTCCGCCTTTTGCCCCTGTTTTCATACACCTTTGAGCCAAGGCACGCGCATCGGGATCGACCGCAAGATCAAGGCTATCCGCGCGCCGGCATTTCGGGCCACCCTGGCCGGTAGGCGACGGCCCGCTCCGGGCGCAATTGGCTGGTGGGCTAAAACCAGTTGACCCGGGACCTCCCGTGCGGCGTGCCGCGGCCGCACTGGAAACAAACGCTGGGCAAGGAAGAAAGCCGTATGCAAAATCATTACAGTCTCTACGATCGCAAGCACCCATACTCTGTGTCTCGGGTATCTCGCTTCCGAAAACTTCGAGCAGTACCATGTGTCTTAACCGGGTGTCCGTGGTTTCTGGGAAAGATCATCCATGATCGGCACCACGCGGCGGGCGGCCGGCTATTTGAGAAGGGCCTTAATCCCATGGAGGCGGCTTCGATCGCGGGACACAAGACTCAGCACAGACGGAAGCGCTATACTGATCTCAAAGCGAAAGATTTGGTGAGGGGGTTGCGATGAAAACCACCAGATACTTTGAGGCCATACGTCAGCGTCCAGATCGCATCACCATTGAAATAGAATGGATCGAGACCGTCATGCGCTACCCCTTAAAGGAAATCACGCAGAAAGACGGGCGTATTCACCGATGGGGTATGATTCCCGAGGCGGGCAACAAGTATTTGCGCGTGGTCTTGTTGTTAGCTGGGGAAACGGTTCACAACGCCTTCTTTGACCGGAGATTCACACCATGAAAATCCAATACTTCCGGGACACCGATACGCTTTATATTGAGTTTCGTTCTGCGGATATCGCGGAAACACGGGATCTTGATGAGAACACGTTGCTGGATATTGATACGCAGGGCCAAATCTGCGGTATCACCATTGAGCACGCCAGTGACCGCGCGGATATCCCTCAGTTTTCCTTTGAACAGGTAGCAGCCTAAGCGTCAATCTTGCTTTCAGACACGCGCCGCGACCTTGGCGAGATCACAAACGCATCGCGGGCGCGCAGCGAGCGACGCCCCTCAGCGGGTAGGCAGCGGATCGCGGATGAAGGTGCGTTTATACAGGAAGCCAATATGAAACAAGCCCCCGTCAAAGCGGCGTCCATTCCGCCGCCCAACAAGACAACGGTCTACCCGCATCCCTTTGCCGCGCGTGTTGCGGGTCGGATGAAACGCAAGCTCGGCGATCATTTCGGTCTTACGAATTTTGGCGTCAATCTCACCGAACTTGCGCCCGGGGCCCTGTCCGCGCTTCTCCACCACCACTCGAAACAAGACGAATTCGTGTATATCGTGGAGGGCACTCCAACCCTCGTGCTGGACAAAGTGGAATACACGCTGAAGCCCGGGGACTGCGTGGGGTTCAAAGCGGGCGATGGCATTGCGCACCAGCTCATCAATCGCTCCCGCGAACCGGTCATTTATCTTGAAGTCGGGGATCGCACGGAAGGCGATGAGACATCATACCCCTACGACGACCTGAAGGCCCGATTCGTCAAGAGGGCATGGCAGCTGGCGCATAAGGATGGCCGGCCGTACTGACGGCACCCGCGCCCTTGAACGCCCATCTCGGGCGGCGCATGGATGTGGATGCCGGTCTCGACCCGAGGGACCGGAGAGCCGCGCCGATTTCCGGGCGACCGAACCGTCTCGGCGATCTACACCACGGATCCCGGGAGGCGACAACCCGGCAAACACACCTTTACCAGAAAATTGCGCGGAAAACCCCGCCGCCGCGGAAAACCCCGCCGCCATTGTGGGCCGCATGGCCCATCTGGGCGAGGAGGATGTCAACTCCATATTCTTTAATGAGGCGCGTCACATGCCCGCGAGCATGGAGAGGTCTCGGCACACGCGCAGAGGACTGCCAGCCGCATCAGAGGTTCACCGTCTCGCCCGGAAATCGCCAAGCGCCAGCCGAGGCCCATGGACAACACGGGCTGAGGGCCCGGCCGTGCACGCCGACGGATCCTCAACGGGCATGCCCTCCTCTGCGCGCCCATAAGGGACTGCGTGCACCTCGCTCATCGCCCGCGCTTTTGGGGGATAGAGGGCATGGCGCGATCCCCGCCCACGCTATTTGATCCCGGTCGGGGCAATCCTGAGCCCTTTCTGGGCCGCCCCTGGCCCGATACCCGCCGGGCTTTTGCGCGCATCCACGCATTCGGGTGACACCAGGCATCGGCCCTGCCGGCGGATTTGGCGCAGGCCGCATCATGAACCAATAGCCGCGTCATGTCCCCTTGGGCCCATCGACACCTCGCCATAAGCCGATCCCCCCCCCGGAAGCACCCGATCCCGCGACCTCGCGGGCCACCACGGCCTTGCATGATGGGGCATCAGGCATGCCTCCTGGCTGCCGTGAGCGAGATACGTCGGCACGGCAGGGTATGGGGCAGAGAGCCCCATACCCGCGTCCTCCATGTTATACTGCCGCCAACGCCTCGGCTGCGAAATCCCCGGATCGACGTCAACCGTCCAGCCAGACCTTTCTCCGGCATTGCTGCACGGCCTATGGACAAACTTGCCCAAGCACAAGGGCAGAGACCACATCGACCCGCCCGCGACAGAGTGGGCCGCTTATGGGCCCCGGCCCGGCAAAATCGCAAGATTACCCACAGGCTGACCGATATGACGACAAAGACATCCGGTTCATCGACCATCTATTGGCTGATCGGTATAACACCGATCACATCGGCCATCATCTATTTCGCATTTCGCCTCTTTGGGATCGATATCGGCGTGCGCGGCGTGCTCCTGATGGTCGTCCTGCTGCTTGTCATCAAGATCGCCCTGTGGTTCATTCTGCGCCTCTTCTACGTGCGGACACGCGACGACGACCATTACGGTTGAAGGGCGCCGCGTTCACCGTCACCATGCGGATTGGCCCGGATCGCGCTTTGGATCAACGGATGTGATCGTGGGCGCCGAGATGTGTCAGGCAGTACTCGTGGTACCCGGCGCATTTCGAGCAAAAACGGAACTCGAGCCGCGGATCGTCCTGTTCGGTTGCCCCGCATATGGTGCAGCGATGAATCGGAGCGGCGGCCCCGGCACGGACACTGGCGCGGAAACGGCCACGTTGCGGGCCGAAAGCGATACCCGTCCGGACCCGGCGCTTGAGGTCGCGGCCGAAGAACGCAAAATAATTCAACAGCGACACGCCCACCATGATCTTGGCGGGTAGCGGCTCGAACACGACCGTGAACGCTACGGCCAGCCACGCCAGCCATGCGAGATACTTGACCTTCACGGGTATCACGAAAAACAGCAGTATGCTGAACTCGGGATCTATGGTCGCAAACGCCAGGAATATCGAGAGATTGAGATAGGTGGCCGTGGCGCTCGCCCCGGCCAGGAAGGCGCCGAGGATACTGAGGGCGACGCCGCTGAAGTAGTACACATTGAAGCGAAAGTTGCCCCACTCCTCTTCAAGCCGCGTGCCGAGCAGATAATAGAAGTAGAGGATGAAAAACACCCATATCGAGAACGAGGGCGGGATCACGACGAAACTCACGAGTCGCCAGACCTCGCCCTGGGCGATCAGCGTCGGGTTGAAACGCAGATTGTCTATGATGTGCGCGCCCTGGGGTGTACGCGCCAACATAAACACGACACCCTGGGCACCCACGATGTACGCCATCAGATTGGCGATGGCGTAACGCCCAAAGCGCCTTTCGAGTCTGCTCATTACCCTCACGCGAACCCTCCCTCTTTCGCCAGCGCCCGAGACGACGCACGCGATCTCCGCATCGGGCCATCACGGGCCCACCGGGCATCGGCACGGCCACCGGATGGCCGCCAACTGCGACCGATAATCGATTCTAGCGGATTTGGCGGGCGCCATGAACTGGCGTGCCGCGCGGCCTGCGCGCGGGCACGGCCCGAACCGCGGACGCCGTCCGCGCCCCGCTTGCGTGCCCATCGCCCGTCGATGCCTCCGTGCCAGCCAGGTCCTTGCCCGATCGCGCCAGGATGTGGGCCGCAAGCGCCTGGGCGCGACGTAGCTCCTGCCGATAGATGCGCGTCTGGTAATGGCTCCCGGTGCGGGTCGTCAAGGGCATCAACAACGACCGTCCGCGCCGGTGGACGCGCACGCGCACCGCCATCGAAAGCCCCGGCCGCAAGGGATGAGCCGCCAATTGCGAGGGCTTTAGGCCGATGCGCACCGGGACGCGCTCCACGATATGGATGTAATTACCCGTGGCGTTGTCTGGCGGAAGGATGCTAAACGCGCTGCCCGCGCCCGGCGCAAGCCCCAGGACCACGCCGCGATACACCACGTCCGAGCCGTAGTAGGCGCTCGTAAGCCGTACACGGTCACCGGGGCGCACATCACGCATATGGGTCTCCTTGATGTTCGCCATCACCCAGAGATCGTCGA
>JAJZZU010000413.1 GCA_021797365.1 Pseudomonadota bacterium
TACCGCGCATCCGGATGTTGCGCGGCGTCAACATCCTCGCCGACGCAGTGAAAGTCACCCTGGGCCCCAAGGGGCGCAACGTCGTCCTCGACAAATCGTTCGGCGCGCCCACCATCACCAAGGATGGCGTCTCGGTCGCGAAGGAGGTCGAGCTCAAGGACAAGTACGAGAACATGGGCGCGCAGATGGTGAAGGAGGTGGCTTCGCAGACCTCCGACATCGCCGGCGACGGCACGACCACGGCGACCGTTCTGGCGCAGGCCATCCTCCGCGAAGGCCTGAAGTCGGTGGCGGCGGGCATGAACCCCATGGACTTGAAGCGCGGTATCGACAAGGCGGTGGCGGCGGCGGTTGACGCCCTGAAGAAGATCTCGCGCCCGTGCTCGGATCATAAGGAGATCGCCCAGGTGGGCACGATCTCGGCCAACTCCGATGAATCGATCGGTAACATCATCGCCGAGGCGATGGACAAGGTCGGCAAGGAGGGCGTGATATCGGTCGAAGAGGGTTCGGGCCTTGAGAACGCGCTCGAGATCGTCGAAGGCATGCAGTTCGATCGCGGTTATCTGTCGCCCTACTTCGTGAACAAGCAGGACACGATGACGGCCGATATCGAGAACCCCTACATCCTGATTTACGACAAGAAGATCTCCAATATTCGTGAGCTTCTGCCGATCCTGGAGGGTGTGGCCAAGGCCGGCCGTCCGCTGCTCATCATCTCCGAGGATGTCGAGGGCGAGGCGCTCGCCACGTTGGTGGTGAACAATATCCGCGGCATCTTGAAGGTCTGCGCCGTCAAGGCCCCGGGCTTTGGCGATCGTCGCAAGGCCATGCTCCAGGATATCGCCATCCTGACCGGTGGCCAGCTGATCTCCGAAGAGATCGGCATGACCCTCGAGGCGGCCACCATCGACGTCCTTGGGTCGGCCAAGCGCGTGCAGGTCAGCAAGGAGAACACCACCATCATCGACGGGGCCGGCAATTCCAAGGATATCGAGGCGCGCGTGAAGCAGATTCGCGCCCAGATCGAGGAAGCGACGTCCGACTATGACAAGGAGAAGATGCAGGAGCGGGTCGCCAAGCTCGCCGGCGGCGTGGCCTTGATCAAGGTCGGGGCGGCCACCGAGGTGGAGATGAAGGAGAAGAAGGCGCGCGTGGAAGATGCCCTGCATGCGACCCGCGCGGCGGTCGAGGAAGGCGTGGTGCCGGGCGGCGGCGTGGCCCTGATCCGGGCGCTGCAGAACATGAAGGTCAAGGGCGACAACCACGACCAGGACGTCGGTATCCAGATCGCCCGCCGTGCCATGGAAGAGCCGTTGCGCATGATCGTCATGAACGCCGGTCTCGAGGGCTCGGTGGTCATGAACAAGGTGGCCGAGGGCAAGGGGAGCTTTGGCTTCAATGCCGCGACCGGCGAGTACGGCGACATGTTGACCATGGGTATCCTTGATCCCACCAAGGTCACGCGTACGGCCTTGCAGAATGCGGCCTCCGTATCCGGGCTCATGATCACCACCGAGGCCATGGTCGCCGAGCTCCCGCAGGAGGAGAAGGCATCGGCCGGCGCGGGTGCCGGTGGCATGGGCGGTATGGGCGGTATGGGTGGCATGGACGGCATGATGTAAGCCGGTCCCATCGCGCATCGCGGGGGCGGGGCCCGAAAGGTCCCCGCCCCCTTTTTTTTGTGTCCGCTTCCCGACTGGCGGACGAAGCCGCGCGCCATCTTCTGCTATGATGGCACGATTACCTGTGAGGGCGCCTTGGGCGCGTGGCCGTATCCATCGCTGGCGCGAGCGGCGGTCCGGGAGGTTGCGAATGGGGGTGCACAAAACGGGGATGTGGCTCAGAAAGGCCCGCGCCCTGGCTACTGCGGCGTTGCTGCTGGCCTATCCCGTGGTTTCCTATCGCACGAATACCGCCCGGCATTTCGATCCGCTCGGCGCGCTGTTTGCCTTTGCGCCCCTGCTCGTGCTGACCCTGACGGCGGCGTGGGCCGCCCGCGCACGCGGCCTTTGGCTTACCCTCTGGGGGGGTGCGTGCCTTACCCTCTGGCACTACCGGGCCTTTATGACCGCCCATTGTTCCTGGGCATATCTCGCCGAGGATGTGGGGGTCATGGCGCTCCTCTGCGGCCTGTTCTTGCGTTCGCTCCGGCCGTCTTGCACGCCCCTCATCTCGCGCCTGTCGTTGCTCATGCGCGGCTCCTTAAGCCCCTCGCTTGCTCATTACACCCGGCGTGTCACCCAGCTTTGGGCGGGGCTCTTTGGCGCCCTGGCGATCCTGTCTGCGCTGTTGTTCTTTGCCGCCGGCGTGCGGGTCTGGGCCTTCTACGTCAGCATCCTTACATGGCCCATCATGATGCTCGTGTTCACAGGCGAGTACCTGGTCCGCCGGGTGGTCGTGCCCCGAGAGGAGCGCGCCGGGTTTCTCCAGGTGATCCTCGCCAGCCGCCGCCATTGGCGCAGCCTTGTCGCCGGCGAGGACGACGCGCCGCGGCCCTACCGGCGCCTCCCGCAATGACCCGCGCCCCTGCCGACGCGGCGCTCACCACCGCCACCGACCCTGCCGAGGTGCTGGCCTTTTACCGGGGCGCACCGCGCTCGCTCGCGCAATTTTTGGGCGATGTCGCGGACGTGGTCGCACTCTGGCCGGCGCGCGGCCCGATTCTGAACGCCTGCGCGGATCGCTACCATTTCCTGGTGGGGCTGGCGGCGTCCGC
>JAJZZU010000414.1 GCA_021797365.1 Pseudomonadota bacterium
ATCGCCATGCGCCAGTGGCAACGCGCCCGGCATATCGGCGCGACCCAGGACCCCGCGATCCTCGCGGCCGCCGGGCTCGACGTCGCACAGGCCGAGGAGATGTACCGGTATCTTGCGATCGCCGACTACGCCGACCGCTTCGTGATCCCCACGAGCCACCAGGAGCTCGCGCATGACGACCCGCGCGCCTTCCAGGGCATAAACGGCCTGCGTTTCGACAACAGCGCAGGCGAAGGGACAGCACCTCCCGACCTCTTTCCCAGGCGGCGCACGCAGAGCGCGGAGGCGGAATTCCCGCTCGCGTGGCTGCCGCGACGCAAGACGGGCGGGTCGTCATGAACGCCATACTGCATAGCCCCAGCTATCGCACCCTGGCGGCCCTTCTCGAATACCCGAATGCGACCTTTCGGGCACACCTTGCGGAGCTACACGACGCGCTCGCCAGCGCGGGCTTCGCACCCGAGGAGAGGACCACCCTGGAGGCGATCGGGACATGGATGGCGGATAGCGATGACCTGGAGCTGGAGGCGCTCTACGTCCACACCTTCGACCTGGATTCCAAGGCCGATCTCCACCTCACATCGCACCTGGGGGCCGACGGCGACCGCAATCGCGGGCCCGACCTGATCCGGCTCGCGAGTCATTTCGAGCAGGCCGGATGGGCGCTCACGGCCCGCGAGCTGCCAGACTACCTGCCCGTGGTGCTCGAGTTCGCCGCGACCCTCGACGATCGGGCCGCGCGCGATCTCTTGGCAGGTGCCCGCGAGGCGCTCGCCGCCATCACCGCGCGCCTCGAGGAGACCGCGAGCCCCTACCTTCCGCTACTGCGGCTCATCGCCGCGCGCGCGGCGCCGGACGCACCGTCGGCACGGCCTGTGGAGAATGTGTCATGAACCTGAATCTCTTGCTTTTCGGGGTGTACCCTTATATTGCCGGTACGGTGTTCCTGGTAGGCTCGCTCGTGCGCTACGACCGCGAGCCCTACACATGGACGAGCTATTCGACCCAGCTCCTCGGTTCGCGGCGCAGCCTGACATGGGGCAGCAATCTCTGGCATATCGGGGTGCTGTTTATCTTTGTAGGTCACTTTGTGGGTCTCCTCACGCCGACCTTCGAGTGGCTGCATGTCCCCCCGGTGACGCACCAATGGATAGCGGCATCGGCCGGCGTCACCTTCGGTCTGCTGGCGCTCGTAGGCGGCCTCTTGCTGCTCGGCCGGCGCTTGAGCAACAGTCGTGTACGGGCGGCAAGCCACGCCAGCGACCTTTTCATCCTCCTATGGCTGCTCGCCACCTTGGGACTCGGGCTTGCCACCCAGGTCGTGACCGTCCCGAACCTGCTTGCGGGTCATGTCGCCGACATGGAGATCCTGAGCCGCTACTTGCAAGGCATCGTGGCATTCCAGCCGCATCCGGGGCTGCTTGCGCATGTCCCATGGATCTATCGACTCCATCTGCTGTTCGGCATGACCCTATTCCTGGTCTTCCCGTTCACGCGGCTCGTGCATATCTGGACTGTGCCGGTGAATTACCTGTGGCGCGCCTACCAACTCGTGCGCGCCCGCCCCGGGATGGGCGAATGACCGCCGGCGCCAGCGTTTGCACAGCCGGCATCGGCGAAACCGCAGATGATCCCGCCGAACGCAAGGCGCTCATCGACCGCTTCGGCCGGCCATTCACCTATCTGCGCGTATCCCTCACGGAACGTTGCCATCTGCGCTGTGGGTATTGCGCGTCGGCCGGCGACAAGGGTACGGATGCGGAGGCCTTGCGGCCCGCGCAATTCGACCGCTTGCTCACGGTGTTCCGGGGTCTCGGCGCGCGCCATGTCCGTTTCACAGGCGGCGAGCCGCTGCTCGCCGCCGATCTCAATGGTCGCATAGCGCAAGCGCGGGCCCTGGGCTTTGCGCGCGTAAGCCTCACCACCAACGGCCATCTGCTCGCGCGCAAGGCAGCGGGGCTCGCGGCCGCCGGCCTCGACGATGTGAACGTAAGCCTCGACAGCCTCGATCCCGCACGCTTCACGCAGATGACCGGTGGCGGGGACTTGCGGCGCGTGCTTGCGGGCCTGGAGGCCGCCCGGCGAACTCTCGCGCGCGTCAAGCTAAACGTCGTGTTGCTGCGCGATCAGAACCTCTCCGAGTGGCCCGATCTCGTCGCGTTCGCGCTCACCCACGGATATGATATTCGCTTCATCGAGGCCATGCCGCTTGGCACCGCGGGTGCCGCGGCCGTCGCGCGCCATCATGTCGACACTGCCACGGTGTACGCCGAGCTGGCGCAAAAATACCGACTGCGGCCGCTCGCGCAGGCCCCCGACAGCGGCCCGGCACGGCGTTTCGCGGTAGCGGGCAGCGCGATCGAGATCGGCTTCATAAGCCCCTTGAGTGAAGAGTTCTGCGCAAGCTGCAATCGACTGCGGCTTACGGCGCGCGGCCGGCTCGTCTACTGCCTCGGGCACACCGAGGGCCTGGACCTGCGCGCCGCGCTCATGCAGGGTCTCGACGAGGGGTCGCTGGCGGCCCTCATCCGCCGCCAGGTCATGCACCACAAGCCGAAGGGGCATGAGTTCGGATCGGGTACGCACGCGGTTTCGGTGCGGATGATGGCCATCGGCGGCTGACGGAGGCGAATCTTATGGAACGGGGCACGAGCGACGAGGTGGGGTACGCGACCGGACTTTGGCACATGGTGCAGGCCGGACTGCGGGAACTGTT
>JAJZZU010000415.1 GCA_021797365.1 Pseudomonadota bacterium
CGCCGTTTACGGCGAGGAGGTAAGGAGGCGATTCACGCCACCGCCTCCGGTTAAAAATCCGTTCGGGCGCGATGACAAAGCGCTGTTTTGTCGTGATTGCCCGGCTGAGACTGAATCCTTTGTTCCGGGCAATGGCTCGGCATGCGCGGCTTTGCGTTTCCTTGCCCGCGATATATATTGTGCTTGTTTAACGGAGGCCTTATGCCAAAGACGCTGGTTCTGAAATATCGAGACGCCAACAACCCCTTAGGAGTACATCGTAAGAGGCTGGAAGAATCCGCCAAGAGACTGGGCGTTACGCCGATCAAGGCCGCCTACATTGCCATCGGCAGGCTTCACGCCGATCTGTCAGACGGCAACGGAGACTTTGATTTCCCTGACGACAAGACCATCGCGCGCTTAAACCGGAAAAACAAGGAGCTGAATCCGGCGGACATTATCAGCACTAAAAGTATCACCGATTTTTTCGCACCGCAGCGCAAAAAGCGTCCTGCAGGCATAAAGCGAACCCCTAAGGCCAAGGTGGCCGTCAAAGCCAAAAGCCCAGTAAAACCCGCCGATCACGTCCCACGCCGCACAACGCGCCGGGCCACGCCTAAAAAGTAGGCCAGAATCGGCCGCTAGTTGTTCGCTAGTCGGCCGATTCTTCCTGTCAGGCCTTGTTGTAGGCGTCCCTCAAACGTCTCATAACTCTTCCGTCATTCGGGTCCAAGCTACCGCACACATCGAGTACGTCGGTGGCAGTAATCCTTGTGATTCGCTTAAGGTCGAAGCGCGTCGGTTTTTTGAGGCCGTATTTTTTGATTTCCTCACGGTTTACCAGAACAAACTCATGAGGCAGGTGACCGGATTCCGACACCTTTTGTGATGAGCCGTACGCCACCCGGTACGTAGGTGCACGTACTGCGCTTGTTTGCGCACTGATCACAAGCCCATAGTGCGGTAGCGACCCACCCTCGTCGCATGGGAAGCGACAGAAGACGATATCGCCAGCTTCGATTTGCATTTTACGTCTCCTTTAAAAGATGGAGACGCATCCTCCCCATCGGGAATTGGGTCTCCCGCGGGAATAGGCAAGGCTGACGCCTTATTTTGGATGCTGTTTTTGTACGCGCTCAGCTGGCGCGCCCGTTTATGCGGGATAAAACCTTTTCGAGGCATTCTGGGTTATCTGAACGACTGGAGAAGGTTTTTTGCATTTATAGGATGGCGTATTAGTGTAGTCTCATACAATAAAGCGAGAGACGCTCATGACGATCAAGGATTATAAGCCGGAAACGGCGACCCTCTATTCCTCGGACCAGGAACCGGAAAAAAACGCCGCCTTCAAGATCATCAGCAAAATGTCTGACGACCAAATACGGCGATGCCTACACTATTTTGAGACCGGTATTATTATTGACGATGACGGCCGAACTCTGCTGACAGAGACCCGGCATTAAGCCCAGAACAAACAGGACTCATGCCCTATCGGTTTGGGACCCCGACAAGAGGATCTTTCTCGGTTTCGTTTCTATCTCCTTTTTGCACAATCCCGGTTATCGAGGTTGTCCAAAAAAGACCCCGGTTTCCCAGGGTCTTATGTGATGAGGTCAGGCAGCTATTAAGCCGCGACTTGGTTGGTGCAATGGCCAACCCATTGAAGATGGAACTTCGGTTCGCAGAAAAGATGACCTACCGCATGGATGGCCTCCTCCCGCGAATTCAGGACCCCTTCGTACAACCTATCCTCAGCGATTTTACTCTGAGGTTTCGTGATTAAAATCTCGTAGGATCCAGAAAAACATTCGATTTCTATGTTGTAGTGGATGTCACGGAAATCAATGGTGGCGATTACCTCAATAGTGCCAAGCGGAAGCATATGGTTTCTCCAATAAGAGGTTGTTGACACAGCGAGAGCTAGCTCATTTCCCGCTTAAGTGATCGGTCAAACTCCTCTAACTTGCTAACCATGATAAGATCGCTCTTGATCACGATCTCACTTTTTCCTAAATAGCACTCGAACCAAAACTCTTTGTCTGTCACTTTAAGCGTGGGGCAATCGAGCCGCTCGCTATAGACAGGAATTTCGCTGTCATTTTCGTCGTTCAGATAATCCGACGGTATATCCGCAAGCCACTCGGCGTCCTGGTTGAATTTTTCGATGCAATAGGCATCGTTGTCAACCACAAGCTTGGCCAATTTTCTCACTGTCTCACAAAATTCTGGAGTCACCTCAATGCGGACACCGGCGGGCCCTTCCCCGCATGAATCCATACCAACAAGGGACGCATTGGCATATAGGTTCATAAATACCTCTTTTGGTTTATTACCGATTATGGTAATTGGGAACGGGCGCCCCAAGAACTTCTTGGTACCCGTTCCTTGTGTTTAAAGGATCAAGGCCTAAAGGGACTCGTTGTCCTTTGGTGTGAGTCCAAACTGCTTGGAAAACGCCTCGGCGGCCGCAGCCGCCTTTCTTCCCAACATTACAGCCATGGATTCTCCTTTCCCCGTCATCAACGGAAATCGAGAAAAACCCCGCGGTGATGGATGAGGAGAGTCGCTCCGCCGCGGGAGTGACCAACCTCCCGCGGGGTGCTTATTGTGGGTTCTTGTTAGAGGGGGCGCGGGATAATACCGCGAAAAACGCCAAGCCCGCTCTTTTGCTTCGCCAGCACTTCGGCGCGCGTGCCGTGCAGCCACGAATTCTGACGGCGCGCCTTATCGGC
>JAJZZU010000416.1 GCA_021797365.1 Pseudomonadota bacterium
CCCCTATTCCCTCCTCGACCGCCTCCAGGATCGGGCAGGAATGGTCGGTGTGGCGCCGGCAGTCGGCGAGCAAGGCCTCAAGCACCGACTCCATGAAACATAGCGCCTCGCGCTTCTCGCGCAGCAGCGCGAGCTTGCCTTGAGCCAGGCGCTGGATCTCGCCGCAGGTCGATGGATCGTCGGCCGACAGCGCCAGCATGTCGCTGATCTCAGTGAGCGTAAAACCCAGGGATTTCGCGTGCTTTATGAACTGGATGCGACGCACGAGCGGCCCCGGGTAACGGCGGATCCCGCCATAGGGGCGCGGGGGCTGATCGATGAGACCGCGGCGTTCATAAAATCGTATGGTCTCGACCGAGACACCGGCGGCCTGTGCGAGATCGCCGATCGTCATTCCTGCCGTCTTTTCTCTGCGCTCTGCCACGGACTTGCCCCTGTCAAAAGCGAACATGCGCCCGAGGCCTTTTATAGCCCCGGTGTCTTACAGACCCCTTCCTATCAGACCGGCGTCACGGTCCTGGCGGCCACAGGACACCCTTTAAGGCCGCCGCTGTGGCCGGATGGACTCGCGCCCCAGACAGGACCGTTACGGGGGTAAGCCCTGTTCGGGGACGGGGCGGTGCCAGCATGGTGAGCGCCGCCGGTGACACATCCCGTCCCGATCGCGCCCCGATAGCCCCCTCTTGCGCTGACCTGACGCACCCGACAGCCTGCCCTGCGGTGGAACAACAGCACACCCGGGCAGGACATCGCCCGGGATACCCCGCAGCAGGACATCCCCACGGCCGGAGCGCGCCGGTCGGTGGGCGGCATCCCGGGACGGCCGGTCTGCGCTCGCCCTGCGTGGTCCTCTTCGTATCTTGCCATGACCGCGCCCTGCCGGTCATCGTCACCTCGCCGATCATGGGCCGGTTTGCCGGCCTTGGGGCCGGCAAAGAACCGCCTCCAGGCCCTGGTCCGCTATCGAAACGGCCCTTACCCGTAAGCGAGGGTGAGGCTCGCTTCGGCCGCGGACATCCTCCCCGTTCTTCAAGGGGAGAGGACGTCCACGCCGGACCTTCCTTGCCGCCGGGTCCGGCGCCGTCTACCCTTATGTAAAAGACCGCAATCGCGGCGAGGGAGGAGACATGGGCCTTGCACGGGTGTTCGCCGGGCTTCTATGGCTTTGCGCAACGACGTCGGCCGTCGCCGCCTTGGTCGGCTCGCCGACACCCGCCAATCCCTGCCCGATCGCCCAGCGTTACTGCCGAGCACGAGGCCCGGAATCCGGCGTCCCTCACGACTACCCACCCCGCCGCTTTTTGCGGCAAATGCGCATCCACTGTTCGCTGACCCTGATGCAAAAATTGGCGCGCGGCCCCCAGCAGCTGTTCGGGCTCGGGCTCGCGCCCCGCCTGTGCCACCTCATGGGCGCATTCCTTGGGGCTACGCCCGGTGAATGGCGCGCCCTCGTGATTGCACAAATGAGCGGTGGCGACTTCAAGACGACGCCTGCCGGACAACAACTGATGCGTCAGATCAAGGCCGCAGCCAGATCGCAATTGACCCCGGTCCCGCACGGCGGTCCTTTCCCGCGACCCGGAGTCGGCACCGCCTCGGGGCCTGCCTGGATACCCGATTCCCAGGCCGCCAGCGACGCGCTTGCCAGACGCTTGCGCCTGGTGCGCGTCGCCCTGGAGCGCACCATGATCCTCAAGACCGGGAGGCCGGTCAGACTCCCAACCGGCGTATGTACCGCCGTACTGATACTCTCGCCCAGCGGCCGAGTCCGCCAGATGGTGCGACCGCATTGCTCGAACTCGGGCCTGCAAAACGCCTTTTGGCAGGCGGTGTTCATGCACGGCCCACTGCTCGCGCTTACCGGCCGGACACCCTATCGCGTCCATGTGGGCGTCATTGCGCCCTTGGCGGAGCCCGGCCTCGGCCTGGGGCGCTAGGGCACCCCAAGGATCGATCGGTTATAGGGGCGACTGACTAATCGGCAGGCCTGTCACCGGCGATGTCGCCGTGGCATGCCGGCTGCAAGGCCTAGGTTAGCCCGCGCGCCTGTCGGCAGCCGCATGCCGGGCGACTGAATGCCGCTCTTGCCAGCCCTGACACTTAGGCGGGTTGCGCCTCTAGCCGCTTCACCATGGGGATCAGCTTGGCGTGGAGCTTACGGTAGCTGATGGGGCCTACGAACTTGTAGGCGATGATCCCTTGCTTATTGACGACGAAGGTCTCGGGGACGCCATAGATACCCCAATTGATCGCCGTCATCCCGCGCTTGTCCGTGACGATCATCGAATACGGGTCGCCGAAGGCATCCAGGTAGTGGTGCAGGCCCTGGGGGGTATCCTTGTAATCGACACCCACCAACCGTACGAGGTGCAGGGCGTGGAGCCGCATGAGGTTTGGCATCTCTTGCTTGCAACTCACACACCATGACGCAAAGACGTTCAGAAGCGTCACGTGTCCTTTCAGGTCGGCATTGGTCAGATCCACGTTCGGGGTCGCCGCCAATGGTAAGGAAAACGCCGGCATCGGCTTGCCGATCAATGGCGAGGGAATGTAGGTGGGGTTCAAGAACAAACCGCGCCCTAGCGCTACCCCGATGGCGATGAACAACGCCACGGGGATCAGGAACTTCTTCACGATAGCGCCGCCTTGGCCTTGGCGGCCATTGAGCGCTTCAACTCCGCGGCCACGTCCGGGGGCATGTAGTTGGC
>JAJZZU010000417.1 GCA_021797365.1 Pseudomonadota bacterium
GTACGCCTGCAAAGGTACGCCGAGTTGCGGTGGAGCCTGGATGCAAGCTCCGTCCTCATTGTGGGCCGCATGGCCCATTAGGGCGGAGTTGTTGACAGATTTTTGGGTTCGTCCCTGCGACACCCGGACCCTGCCACGGCCCTGCTCGCTAGAGTACCTGAAACCCGAGCCCGAACGGCCTGCATATTCCGGCAGGTCCCCTATCCCCGAATACTGGAGAGATTTCGCGGTCTTCGATATGTGTCCTCTTCGATACCGGGCTATGGCGCTTTCGCGCATCAAGAGGTCATGAATAATGATCGATAACGCGTGGTGGTGGCCGTATCGCCGGGATGCGTAGGCGACCGTCCAGCGCGAGCCGCGCGTTTTCCGGTACGCGATCGACCGACGGTGCCAGCCGTTCCGGTGCAACACAACGGACAACGCGGCCGAGTGGCGAAATCCGATGCCCACAACCTCTGGAAGCACCTCAAAGAGCACGAGAGCATCATACTTCTGTTTGCAAATCCGCACATTCCGTTCGCCAACAACCGCGCCAAACAGAATTCAGGTCAAGCAAAAGATCTCGGGCGGCTTCCGTAAGGCCGAATACGCTAAAGCCTGCTGCCGCATCTTCCCCTATCTCCAGACCATGGCCCACCAAGGCGCCAATCCCCTGATCGTCATCCCAACGGCGCTTTCCGATCAGCTGTATGCGGCACCGGGCAAGCGGCCGCCCTTCCTCGATGGCAAGGGCCCTCGCCGGGTCCGCCCGCAAGTCCAAACTCGTGGGCGGCCCAAGAGCGGCAAGCGCCACCGCCCTGCGGCACCCGGAAGTGGGCTCGCGCCCCTAGAGGGGCCCTGTGGGGGGCACCGCAGTACCCGACCGGCACTCGGGCCTCGGATAGAAAACTTGGCTATACCTGCCAGAATACAAAAAATCTTCGTGGTGATCCGAAAATCATGGCGACCACCGCGGGCTATGAGTTCCTGCGCGACACCTTGCGGCTGAGCGTCTTCCCGCCGGCACGCCCGGCGCGCGTGAAGGCCGTGACCCGCGTGGTCGCGGATGCCCACGGCCTTGCGGTAGCGCCTACCACCGACGATCCCCTGGATCATTTGTTGTTCGCCCTCAAACATGAAGGCACGAACCTGCCGATCCTGGCGGAAGCGCTCCCCCGGTTGGACCAAAAGACCCTGTGGACCACCCTGCGCCGATCGCCCACCGGGGCCTATATTCGGATCGCCTGTTATCTTTGGGAACAGTTCAGCGGGCGTACACTCGAGGACCTACCCTCGATAGGCGGGCCCACCGCACCCCTCTTCGACCCGCGCCGTTACGTGACCGCTCCCGGCGCGCGCGATGCGCGCTGGCGGGTGCGGTTCAACCCAGATCCGGCAGTCGGCGCGCAAAATACGGTCTATCTGCCAGATTTCCTGGGGCGTCCAGCCATTTTTGCAGTTCACCTGCTGGGTGAATGCAGGTTTGAGCAAAAAAGCCTCACCCATCAAGGCGCTTTTGCTCCGCGCTTACCTCAACTGCCGTATTTAGGTTCAACGGTTTGGGCTCCCTTGGCTATTGCGCCACGGTCGAGCGTACCCCGACCGTTCAGGCCGCGATGGCCTCGGACCTCTTGGGGCGCGCGCAAGCATTCGCATCCTCCTTGAGCCCTGTCCTTCGAGAACGGGCCCTGGCCTGGGCCTACCTGCGCGAGACCGAGTCGTCGTTCGCCATTGAGCGCGAGGCGCCGAGCGAGGACAAGGCGCGCGCCTTTAGGCGCCTGCTGCGTCAGGCACACGATCCGCACCCCCTATCCGAGACCTATCTGGCGGCGATGCAGAGCAGTGTCCTCACAAATCCCTGGGATCGGGCGGCGGCCTACCGTACCAACCAAAACTGGCTGCGCGGGCCGCTCCGCAGCGCTGCGGGCATCACCTATATCCCGCCGCCACCGGACCTGCTCGCGGAGTTGATGCGTCAGTGGTGCGCCTGGACGGAGGAGGCGCCCCGAGTCATCGACCCCGTGGTCGCCGCCTCGATCGCATCCTTCGGTTTCGTGTTCCTGCACCCTTTCCTCGACGGCAATGGGCGCCTGTCGCGGTTTCTCTTCCACCAGACACTCTGCCGATCGGGGCGTCTGACCGACGGATGGCTCGTGCCCGTGTCGGTGGCGATGAAAAAGCATGAGGGCGACTATCTCGCTGTGCTTCAGGCCTATTCGCGCCCCTTGACAGAACGGTGGGCGGTGCGTTGGATCGACGAGGGCCAGTACGAGATGACATTTCAGGGATCTTTGGCGCTCTATCGTTATTGGGATGCCACGGATTGCGTGGCCTTCGGATACCGGATGACCGAACAGGCGCTGGAGGGGGAATTGCGCGCGGAGGTAGACTATCTGAACCGCTACGACCGGATCATCTAGGCGGTTGGGGCGCGGTTTGATGTGCGGGGGAGTGACCTCGCCACCCTGGTCGTGGCCTGCCTCGACCAGGGCGGGCGCATCGCGAAGAACCGCCGCAGACAGTTCGCGGCGCATGTGCCCGAAGAGGTGTTCGCGGCGATCGAGGCATGCGCCCAAGAGGTCTTGGCGGGCCCAGTGGGCGAATGAGGCACAGCAGGACGTGGCGAGAGACAAGACCGTCCTGCCAGGTACGGATAGTGTCACGCGGGCCTACAATGAGAACCGCAGCACGCAAGTGCCGGCGTGGCTGGCTTACGATGTGG
>JAJZZU010000034.1 GCA_021797365.1 Pseudomonadota bacterium
ACATGAAGGGAATACTAAAGCACCGTCATCCTCGTGTCCAGCAATCTTTTTTGGGTGGGCCTGATAACCGCCCCGCTCCTAACTCAAAGCTTCAACTGACTCAAGACGGGTTGGCCGATTATTTACGTCTGCGGGCTGGAATCGCTATAGCCCCACGATTTTTGAACTGCTGATCGACGGCAGCATCGTAAAACTCGAACCACAGGAGCGGCGGGCGCTCCCCTCACAGGTCGTGGTTTTGTCCGACGCCAAAAAAGCGACCAAGGCGACGGACGGAATTCAAAAGGAGGCCGCTACACAGCAACAGCAGAGCGAGGGCGGAGGTGAGGACGATGACGACAACTGGTAAACAGATCGGGTGGAAAGATCGGCTGCTGCCGACCACAACCGTCCGGCATGCGCGGCTACAGATTTTTCAACCGACACGCCATCCAGTATCCTGCACACGAGAGATCATCAGGCCTGGGACGCGGGACGTGATCGGAACGGTCAAGGGAAAGCTGGGGGTGATGCACGCCCTATTTTTAGAAGCCGTCTGCTTTCACGCCGAGCGCACAAAAATCATCGAGGGTGGGTCTCTCCAAATTCTTGTCGACCCATACCGAATCCGGAAAACGATGAGCGCGGGAAGCAGATACAGCGCTGAAGGTGCTATCGCCTTGGTCGAAGACATCAAAAAAAGCGTGATCCGCTTCAACCCCGGCGCGGACGATGGTGATTTGCCCGATATCGACGGGATACTGGACAGGATCGAGGCGTCACCAAGAACACGAGTAAATCCCGTGACGGGAGAGGCCAGGCATCTCAAGCGAATCGTCTTGAGCCCGACCTACAGAAAATGGCTGGAGCACGACCTTGGGGTCCACTACGACCCTTCCCCGCTTGCGGGCCTGCGATACGGCATCACGGCGGCGGTCGCGCGGCTAGCGTTGACCCACAGAGACCAGCCCAACGGCGGCTGGCGGCTTGACGGGCTGATCCAGGCGGTTGGTGCCGCGCCAACTCGACGTAATCGCCAAATGATCCGAAAAGAATCTGAGGGCTTGGCGGCGGTTGGGCTTACCATCGACGGGAGCCGGGTGTTAAAAGCGGAAAGGACCGTACCCGCCACGCCCGCGGGCGTAACCTGCACGCCCGCCCCGTACCCGCCACGCCCGCGGGCGTACCCGCTACACCAGCGGGAGTAGGAGTATTTCTAGGAGTCTACTTTAGGAGACTCCTAGGAAGGAGCCAAGGGAAGGGGCTTGAGGCCCCTCCCTTGTCTCCGTTGAACGCTACCGATGCCCCCGCCTTTCTGGCGGGGTAAGGCAAACCCAACCCCCACCATGAAAGAAAAAAGAGGGGTATACGGGCGCATACCGTATTGGTATACTTCGCCTCATGCACGTGATCGCCAAACCTATCCTGGTGGACTTTTGGACACAGCATCCGGACGCCGAAAGCCCGCTGAGTGCGTGGTACCACCTCGTCAAGACTGAGGTGTTCGCGGACTTCAATGACCTGCGCAGGACGTTTGCCAGCGCGGATGTCGTGGAGGGGCTTACAGTCTTCAATATCGGCGGGAACAAATACCGGCTGATCGCGGCGATTCACTATAACCGGCACAAGGTCTATATACGGCACGTCCTGACCCATGCCGAATACGACCGAGGCGCATGGAAACAGCCCAGGAGGCACTAATGACGCATATGCACAAGGCGATGCCCGAGGCGCAAGCCATTCTTCGGGCTTGGGAGCCCTTCAAGAAGGTGGTCGGAGTGACGGCCGTGCACACCGAAGACGAGTACGCGCGGGCGCGAGCCGTCATCGACGTTTTGCTGGACGCCATCGGTGAGGACGAGACCCACCCGTTGGCTGACGTGCTCGACTACCTCGGCGATCAGGTGGCGGCCTACGAGGATGAACATGTCGTCATCGCCGAGGCCGAGCCCAAAGAGGTGCTGCGCTTTTTGATGGACCAGCACGCCCTGAAACAGGACGATCTCGCAGACTGCGCCCCGCAAGGGCGTATTTCCGACATCCTGAACGGCCGCCGGGCGATCAGTAAAGACATGGCTCGGAAGCTCGCGCGGCGCTTCCATGTGAGTCCGGCCGTTTTTTTGTAACGGTCAGCGGCGCCGTAGTTCCAGACAGACATCCCCCGCGACGCATCTCTGTGCGACCCGCGCGGTGGTCGCAGGCCAGGCATACTCATCCATGTTTTGTTGGGGGTATCGCCATACGGCGCTTGGCGGCGCCCCCGCCGGCCAGGCCTGGGGTGCCGTCGCCCTACCAACCCAGCCCCCCAACCCCGCCATGGCGGCCATGGTCGCCGCGATGGCGGCCATCAGCCACCGCTCGCCTCGTCTGGCCCTCCCAGCAGCTTCCTCGGCCGCTGTGGTGGTTAGGGCTGCTTTCCAGTCCGACAGGATGGCGTCCCGCTGGGCCGCGGCCGCCGATGGGATGCTCATCGCCGCCGCCTTGAGTGCGGCCGCGCCTGCCTGGGCCGAGTGTTGGATCACGGCGACAAGTGCCGATCCCGCCTCCACGGTTTTGGTCTCGATGGCCTGCCCGGCGCTGGCTGCGATGTCGGCGCCGGCCGCCACGGCCTGCCGGAACACCAGGTCCCCTACTCCACGCGTCGCGGCCTCGATGCGCTCCGCGGCCTCGGCCGCCACGGCCCCTGCTGCCGTGGCGTCGCGGACGGCAATGGCGAGGATCCACGAGGGGTCCCCCTCCGTTATTCCGTAACGGGTTGCGATCCGCGCGATCGTCGGCGCCTCTGGCCCGGCGGCGACCATGACCTCTCCCATCGGATGGGCGCTGGTGTTCCCCGGCGCTTGAGGCAAGGCCCCCGAAGGGGCCTCCTTGTCTTGTGGCACCTCTTGATGAAGCGAAGGCGTATCGTCGTCGTAATCGCCACTCATTACTCACCTCCGTTTGCGAACACGGGCGCGATCGCCGCCTGGGCCGCGTGGTGCCATCGGTAGATGCTGGACTGATCGAGGATCATCCAGCCTTCCGGGCGCCGGGTCTTGTCGATAAGGTCCGCGACACGTCCGGGTGTCGCTTCCAGTTTTTGCAATGCCGACCGGCTCCCGATTGCGGGCATGACAATCTCCCCAATAGCTGTGTTCTTCCGGTCTTCGGTGTGAAACCAATCGAACGACTCAGGGGTGCCCTTGTAGCCCGGATAGATCAAAAAGCGATCCTGGGGATGGACGACCGACAACAGTCCAGACGCCAGTGATGCACGCAGCCCGTCGCTGGCGGTCCGGTTTTTTTCCAGTCCGTAGGTCGCGACGAGGCGATACTCAAGCGCATCCGCAAGGTCCCGGATCGACGACGCCAGGGCGTCCAGTGTCTCCCCCGCGCCTGCCGGGAGATTGACGACCACAACCTCGGGCGTGTGGGCCTCCAGGTACTCCCCAAATGCGCCTAGGGCATTCTCGGCATCGCCGGCGCGGTTGAGGGGGAGCACGCCGATCGTAACATCGGGCACATTGGCATAGCGCGTCGCGATATCCGGTTGTGTCATATCCGCCTCCACCAGCGTGACGGGTAACCCTATCGACAACAGGTGTTCGGTCGTGACCATGGACGTGTTCGACTTGGCGACGCCGCCCTTGTTGCCATGGCTGAAGAAAAGTGTGCGTTTCAGTGTGCGTGTCATCGTCTATCTCCCGCCGATTCTCGGCAATGAATTGATGTCGAATGGCTGGCTTTGGCCAGCCGGTTTTGGTGGGGCGGTGCTCGTCCGGGTCGGTGGCTGTGAAGGCTCCGGTAGCGGAAGCTGCTCCGCGCGATATTTGCAGTTGCGAACTGCCTGCCGGACGGCATCCGGTGTCCCCGCCCCGATCAGCGCCGCGATGTCTTTCCAGGTGAGTCCTCCGGCCCTGGCCTCGGCGATCGCCTGGATGTAGGGCGCGACGCGGGCTGTGAGTCGAGTCGCCTTGTCGTGAATGGTCATAGCATGGTTCCTCCGTGAGCGCGTTAGGTGGGGCCAGCGCAGCGATGCCCTGCCTCACTATTAGGGGCTCGGTGGAAATCGCGGCAGTTCGGTCATAGTCGTCGCGCTCCCGGTCACTGTCGCTAGGCCCCGTAGCACATGAGAACATAGCCGGTTTTTACTGGATTACTAGCGATTGTTTGTTCGACTGTTCTACGTGTTTGTACTGGTTCCGCCGAGTTTGCGCTTGTTGCACGCGAGTTTGACGTCCACCTCTGCGAGGTGGACTAGACACACCACCGCACCCTGTGAGGGTGGTGTCCCTGCGGGGCCGACAGCGGCCCCTCAGGGAGCCGTTTACTGCGGGGTTGCCCGCAGTTCCTGTCTTTCACGTGGTCGGGGATTTTAGGGTTTCCCCGGCTCGGAAAGAGCCGGGCATACCGTGCGCTGGATTCCGTGGCCTGGCCAAAAAGTGGCCACGGTCTGGCCAGAATGTGGCCACGGTCTGGCGTGGGCGCTGGGTCGATTTCCAGTGAGCCCCTAATGGTAGGAAACCATTAAGGGCACACGCATGCTGAGTTTTCCAAAGGGTGGTTTGAAGGGCAGCGCCTCCGACATTGTGAAGTACGTCGAGGCCCGTGCGGACGGTAAGGGCCACGGATACTACAGTGGCAAAGGTGCCCCCTCTCAATGGGGTGGCGCCTTAGCTGCGGAGATGGGCTTAGCCGGACAGGTCGACGCCAAGACCTTTAGGGCGCTGCTGGAAGGCCGTGCCCCGACCGGCGAGCAATTTGCTGAGCAATCGCCCGACCGGCGCATGGGAAAGGATCTCACCTTCAATGCCCCCAAGTCCGCGAGCCTGGCCGCCCTGGTCGGCGGCGACAGAGCGATCCTAGCGGGCCACGACCGCGCGAACCGCCGGGCCATGGCATGGGTTGAAGAACGTTATGTTACCGCCAGATACGGTAAGGCAGGTAAGGAGGTTGGGCGCACCGGCGAGGCCGTGTGGGCCTCCTACCGGCACGAGGACACGCGCACGGCCGGAGGCCAGGCCGACCCCCACCTCCACACGCACAACATTTTGTTGAATGTTACCTGCGGGCGGGACGGGAAACTGCGCGCCATGGATCTTGATTTCGGTGTGGATGGAGTGAAGCTGGCCGGGGCCGTGTACCAGGCGCAGCTTGCTAAGGAACTGCTAGCCGCCGGGTACCACCTTCGTCAGACAGAAAACGGCTTTGAGTTGGCGTCCGTTACCGATGCGCAAATCGAGGCCTTCTCCGGACGGTCCGCGCAGATCGAAGCGGAGTTGGCCAAGCAAGGCCTCGACCGCAAGTCGGCGACGGCCACACAGAAGGTCGCCGCGAACCTAGCAACACGGGAAGACAAGACATCATTGAGCGAGGACGAATTGCGCTGGGAGTGGCGGGCGCGAGGTCGAGAGTCTGGCCTTGCGCTGGATGATCTTAAAGGGGTCGTTCCGGAGGCATCGGAGGCGCAAGAGCAGCAAGAGCAGGAAGGCACGACGGCCACAGAGGCCTTGCAGTATGCGACCTCGCATCTCTCTGAGCGGGAGAGTGTGATCCAGGAGCAGTCCATGCTCTTGCATGGCCTGCGTCAGGGGATGGTCCACGGCATTACCGTGGATGGGCTGACTCAAGAGGTCGCCTCGGCCCACGCCACCGGCACCCTCATCGACGCCGGAGCCGGTCGCCTCGTCACCCGCGAAACCCTCGCCCGCGAGGCCTCCAACCTCTCCGCCGTGGTCGCCGGACGCGCCACCATGACCCCGTTGACCGACGAGGCAGGGGCGCAGGCGCGCATATCTGCGCGCGAGAAGATCAACGGTTTCACGTTCAGTGCTGGCCAACGCCAAGCCGTTGTCGATGCTCTCACGACCCCCGACCAGTTCTGGGGCATCCGAGGCGCGGCGGGTGCCGGGAAATCGACCGCGCTGGCGGCCCTCGCCGACGAGGCCAAGTCTAGAGGGTTCCGCGTGATCGGTACCGGTCCATCCCAAACGGCGGTCGACGGCACAGCCGATGCCTCCCCAGACGATTCGCGCGTCCTGGCATCTTTCAATATCCGTGAGGAAAAGGACGACACGCCCAGGCTCATCCTCCTCGACGAAGCCGGTATGGTCTCGTCGAGAGACATGGAAGCCTTCTTACAGAAGGTTCGACCCGAGGACAAGGTGGTCTTCATTGGCGATCCCCTCCAGCTTTCCGCCGTGGAGGCCGGGTCGCCATTCGCTCAAATGATGAAGGAAGGTGCTATCCAATATTCGGAGATCACCGAAATACACAGGCAAAAAGACGCAGGCTTATTGGCGGTGGCGCAAGCCTTCGCCGACGGCCGCAACAAAGACGCTGTGCAACTCGCCGCTCCGTACATGACCGCCGTCACGGTGACGGACGCGGACTATCAATCCGCCAAGGTGGCCCCCGAGCTAGCCCACCAGCAGGACGTGCCGGAGGCCACCGAGGAAATGGTGGCGTACGTCTCCAAACTTCGCGACAAGGCCGCGGATCAAGGCCGTGATCTGCCTGCGCCCACCGCGATGGACCTCCGGACTATTCGAGAATGGCTGGACGAGTATGCTCCTAAGCGGCTCGGGCTCGACGAAAAAAACAGTGAAGGCAAACTCGCTCCCCAGGCTGTACGTGTGCAAGCGATCGCCAGAGAGACAGCCGCCGCGTATCTGAAACTGTCGCCAGACGAGCGCACCAAGACCTTGATGTTGGCGGCCACAAACGATATGCGCCGGGCGATCAACTCGCGCGTTAAAGAGGGTCTGCAAGAGCAGGTTCCGGAAGACGCCGACACTCCGCCATCTGTCACAGTGACGGCGTTGGACAAATCGCAATGCACCCGCGCCCAATTGCGCGAGGCGATCAACTATCAGAAGGACATGATCCTGCGCGTGCCTGAAGGGCGTGGGCGCGCTAAGAAGGTCGTGGACTTGACGATCACATCCGCCGACCCGACACGCAATACCATCACGGCACGGAATCGGGGCGGCGAGGAAAAGGTTTTCAAGACGCGCGACCTCGACCCGAAGTCAACGGGTCTTTATACGAAGCGTGATCTTGACCTAGCACCCGGCGATCGCGTGGTGTTCACCGAAAACCGACGAACGGACGGCTATCAAAATAATGAGACGGGGACGGTGGTCGGGACCGAGGGCGACAAGGTGACGATCAGGAAAGACGGTGGCGAGCAGATCGAGCTTGCGGTCGGCGACATGCACACGCTCGACCATGGCTGGGCGGTCACGGTCCACAGGTCCCAGGGGCGCACGGTCGACAGGGCGTTGGTCGCCGGAATGTCATCAAAACGAGCGACAGCGAACCTGGCCTACGTGTCCTGCACGCGGGAGCGGTTCGCCCTGCGCATCTTCACCGACAACATCAAAAAACTCCAGCAATCATGGGCCCAAGTCGCCGATCGGGAAACGGCCAAAGAGGCCACCGACAAGGCCGCAAAGGCGCGGGAGGCCTCGCCCTTCGCCGCCGCCCGGGAGGTCGTTCTCGCGGAGGTCACTGAGGCGCAAGAAGAGACTTTGTTGAAAGCGTTGGATGAGAGAGAGATGGCGTGCTGGCGGGAGGACGATCGCCTGTTAGAGGCCCTGCAATCCCACCCCGACCCGATAGTGCGCACCGCCGGTGAGAAAATCTGGCAGGCGCGCGATGACGCCCAGGCCGCCGCCGAGGCGGCGTGGGAAACCTCAGGCGATGGGGAGGAAGAGCGCGAGGATGAAGAAACGGCACGGGCCGCCCGCTTGGCCCGTGCCCGTGCCGGCGATCCCGATCTGGGCTGGCTGGCGCGCTGGGAACAAGAGGGCGTGCTGTCAGCCCTTACTCCCGCTGAACTGGACAAGCTGAAGGGGGTCGCCCCAGAGCTTGAGCGGCAGGAACCTGCGGCGGGGCCGCGTCAGCAGCGCGAGCAAGACCTTGAGTTGGAGATGTGAGCGGTTTGATTTTCCAAAATGGAAAAATCAATTTCCACCGAGCCCCTATAGGTAAGGAAGTTTTTGAGGAGGTGAGTGATGAGCGATGTGAGCGACGACCTTAAAAACCGATACGACACTGAGTATGTGCGCGAGTTGTTCAAAATCTGCGGCTGGCATAGCTGGCCGTTGTTTTTGGAGGCAGTCACGATCGCGTGCACCGGCACGGGTGGCAGCACGGTTGAGAGGATTCGGAAGCTAAATGAGGCCGACATCCGTATGGCTTGGGAGCATGACCAACAGAATGAGAATGGCCTGGTGAACTAAGGAGGGTTTTATGTCGGTGAACGATCCAAATAATTACGGTTCCCGCACGGAGCTGACCGCGATCACTGCCGCCCTGGCCGCCCTAGCCGGCTGGTGCGGCGGATCTGAGGCCGCGCTGTGGTGGCTTACAGGGCGGACGTTCGGCCCTCTGGTCCTCTGGCAGGTCATGGTTCATTGGGGCCTTGCCCCGGCCCGCTGGGGATGGCTTGGCTACCTTCCACCGGCGACCGCCGTTCTGGCGGCCCTGGGTGCCGGTGCGGGCGCCTGGCGGTGGCTCACCCTCCCGAGTGAGAGACATGTGCGGGGATTCGTCCTACATAGAGATCCACGGCCTGTGGCTCGTGCGCTACGCCCCGGCAAGGGTGAAGCGACAGGGGTGCATATCCACCCTGGGATAGTGATCTCGCAACGCCAGGAGACCAGCCATTTTATGGTGGTCGGCGGCACTGGCGCGGGGAAAACTACGGTTCTCTGGCCGTGGATTCGGGAAGCCATCGCGCGCGGGGATAAAGTCTTAATCTTCGACTCAAAAGGCGACTTCACCCAGAAGGTCCCCGAGCCGTTCACGTTGCTGTCCCCAACGGACGCACGCTCCAGCCGCTGGATTTTAGGTCGCGACATTCGCACAAAACTCGAAGCGCAGGCCCTCGCCGACACGCTCATCCAAGAGCCTCCGGGCGGCTCCAAGTCGGACCCGATGTGGATCCAAGGTTCGCGAGCGCTGGTCGCTGGCATGATCACTGATCTTCAAACGCGGTTCGGGGAAAAGTGGGGATTGGATCATCTGGCCTACGAGTGCGCGGCTGCGTTGGCGGATTTTGAGAGACTGAAGGCTCTGACCATTCGAGAAGCGCCAATATGTGTAATGTTGTTAGGGGGTGAGGACGCGGAAGGGCCGAATCGGACCACGATGGGCTTTCTCTCGCAAATCGTGAGCGCTTTTACGAACATCATCCACCTCGGTGTGTCGTCAAACGATCTGAAAGGCAATCCCGGTTGGAGCGTGCGGTCGTGGCTGGCTGGCAAGAGCCCGGCCACGACCGTCATCGGTTTTCGCGGCGAGCAAAACGAGAAGATGAGCCAGGCCTTTGCCGCGTCGATTATTGAGCGTGTCGTCCGGCAGATCGGGGGTTTCCCTGATGCCGCGCCGGAGGCTCGGAGGATCTGGCTCTGTGTGGACGAGACCCCGGTGGCCGGTTACATCCCCAGCATCACCACGGCGTTGACCACACTTAGAAGCAAAGGCACGCGCATCGTGACCGGGTTCCAAACTCTGGCGGCTGTGCGGGAACGGTATTCACGGGATACAGCCCAGATATGGGAAGGTCAGTGTGACATCAAGATCGTCGGCAAGTTGACCGCCGGCGCCGACCAGGAGTGGGCGTCGCGACTGCTGGGCGACCGCGAGGTGGATAGGTATCAGCATCAGGTTTCACAACAGAGCGGGAGTGACGCGGGTGGTCAACACAATGCCAGTTGGCAGCGGGTCCGCGAACCGATTTTGATGCCAAGCAGTTTTGGGCAAGAGTTGGGTATGCAAAAAGATCGTCGGGGCCGCCTGAAAGGCCCTCGCGCACTCGTGATGGCCGCGGGCGCGGCCGCTGTGCTCGACTGGCCGCTGGTGCCCCGCGGAGGCCTGCGCGAGCCTATCGTCGACGCCCGGTGGATCAAGCCGGGCTATCAGGCCCCACCCTGGGGCCGGGACCCGCCGCTCGTGGCCCCGCAGCTCGCCGGTTCGCTCCCTAAAACCGGGGAGCAAACGGACAAACCGAAAAGGCCTGAGCGGGAGGAGCAGACGACCACCGTAATCACCACCGTCACCACACAGGACCCCGACCTGCCGACCCTTCCTGGCCAGCAAGAGCCGCAGGAGTCCTCGCCGACCGATGGGGTCACCGAGGCGGCGGTGGAGCACGTCATCGATGTGGCGATGCCGGGCGCCGCCTTGGCGGCGCGCATCCTCGGGTTGGTGGCCGATGCGGCCCCGGCCACGCCCACCACCGGGCAGCCCGTCCAAACCCAAACCGTGACCGTTAGACGGCAAGCGCAGGAGACGGAGCAGGGGCTAGAGGATGAGGATGAGGATGAACAGGAGCGGGACGAGTGATTTCCGCGCAGCCCCTAATTATGTAGGGATCTATGGAGGTCGCAGATGCAACACGAAATCATCGACTGGGCGCAAAACATTTTCGGGCTTACGGTCGAGGTCGAGCAGGTCCAGTCGGCCGCGAAGACGATAGACGCCGAGGCGACCTTCGCGCAGGCCGCCAAGCGGACCGAGGAGTTTCTGATCCAGGCCGGCGGCGACCTCGATGACGCGCTCGATGCCGCCGTGGCCGCAAAGGACTGGCAGGCGGCCGAGCTTTTGGACATTCCCATCCAAGTCGATGCCTCCCAAAGGAAAGCACCATGACCCACAAATCCGTCCGCACAACACTGGCCGCGGCTTTGCTCTTGCTGGTCGGCTCCGCCCTATCCGCCCCGGCCTTTGCCGGCGCCGCCCCGGCGCCGCCGCCGATGGCGCAGGCGGGGACGTACACGCCCTCATCCTCCGGCGGCAACCTATCTATGCCATCGCTCGCGCCCGGGTCGGGCACCGGCTCGCTCTTTGGCGTAGTCTTCTACCCTCTCGCCCCCCAGGACATCGGCTACTCCCTGCTGCAGCGGATCTTCGGCCCTGAGGTGACCACGATCGCCTCGGGCGGGCTGACCCTCTCGGGGGGCACCTCTTCCTCGTCTACGGCCTCTGCCACGAACGTCTCTGGCGCCGGCAGCGTCCTGGCCGACGGCTTCGGGGTGATGAATACCGGCATCCTGCTGATCGTCGCGCTGATGACCATCTTTGGGTCGCTGACCGGCATCCTGCACACCGCCAACCGCGGCGAGTGGATGGGGCGCAACGGGTCTGTGTTCTGGGCCCCGGTCCGCGTCATTATCGGCGGCGGGGCCCTGATGCCCGTCTTCGGCGGCTACTCGCTGGTTCAAGCCATGGTGCTCTGGACCACCATGGCGGGGATGGGGGTCGCCAATCGCGCGGCTGATGTCATGATCTCCGCGTTCGTGAGCCGTCCGGCCGTGGTCGCCCCGTCGCCTCCCGCGGGCCGCCAGATCGCCGAGGGGCTGCTCGCAGGCCAGGCCTGCGCCGCGTACTACAACGCCCACGCCGGCGCGCAGATCGACAACTACAACCCAGCCAAGGCTACGCCGACGCAGTGGTATGTCGATGAACTGGTCATGAGCGAAGCGGGTGGCGACACGACCGAGCAACTGGTCGCCCCGACCGGCGCGAACATCTGGACCCACTCATTCACGTCTGGCAGCTCGACCGACGAGACCCAGTACCAATGGGTCCACATCAAGGACCCGCAGAATTGGAAGGCGGCGCAAATTCCCGCGAAAGACGACATCTGCGGTGGGGTGGGCTTTCGCGTGCCGCTCAACCTCCCCTCTCACGGCTGGACCAACGGTCTGCTGGGCGAGGTCAGCAACCCCCAAAGCGAAAGCATGGTGCAGAACTTCATGTTCAACGCCGAACAGCAAGGGGTACAGGCGGCGGCCGCCGACACAAAACCTCTGGCCACCCTGCTCGGAACGGGGCGCGCGCCGATATCCTCGACGACCGGCGACCTCGTCCTGCCTTCGCCCGCGTTCCCCTCGGGCGCCACGCCAGCGCCCCAGGCGGTCGCCGGCGGGGCCACCGTGCCGGTCACCACGCCGCCGGCACCAAAAGCCCCCAGCGTCAGCCAGGTGGCGTCCGCGGAGGCGACCTTCGCCCAGGCCTCGGCGGCTTTCGATACCCCGGTCGTCAACGCGAGCAATGCCGCGATCCATATGCTCGTGGGGCAGAAGAACATGCAGGCTATCGTTAATGTCGTCGAGAAGGAGGGTTGGCTGACGATCGGCGGGCTGTGGCTCAATCTCGCGCGCCTCGACCAGTCCGAACACAACCTCGCTTCGCCGCACACGGCGATCTCCACGCCCGCCACCAAAGGCCTCGCCCAATCTTCGCGCGGTGCGATCGTCGTCCGCCAGGCGATAGCCATCGGTAGTCACCCTACGACCGCGCTGGGGCGGCTCATTGGCGCCAGCGCGAGAAGTAATGTAAGTGCTCCATGGTACGAGCGGGCTTGGGATGGCGTTAAGGCCGACGCGAGCGACCTAATCTCGCGCGTCTTCATGATCCCTGTGGAGACCATCATGTCGGTCTTTGTCGGCTCCAGTGGTGGCTTGGGCAACGCCCACCAGACGGTCTCTGGGGCCGCGAGCGCGCTGTCCTCTGGTAACCCGCTCATTATGTTCATGGAGGCGGGTCAGCTGATGCTGACCATCGCGGGCGGACTTATTTTGGTATGGGTCGGCGCGAAGGTGGCCGGGGCGCTAGGAGGCGGGGCGGCCGCCGCCGCAGGAGCCGCGGCCCTCGGGCCATTAGGGGCAGTGGTGGCCGGGGCTGTCGAAAAAGTGGTGGAAGGCTTTTTCGCCATCGCCGCCCTACTCATCTCCGCGTTTTTGATTGGCGGCTTTGTCCTCGGCATCCTGCTCCCCGCCCTGCCCTTGATCGCCTTCTTGTCGGCGGCCATGGGCTGGCTCCTTATGGTCGCCGAGGCCATGGTGGCCGCGCCCCTCTGGGCCGCCGCGCACGTCTCGTTTGAGGGCGAAGGCTGGGCACCCCAACGGGCTCAGATGGGCTACCAGATGATCGCGGGGCTCGTCCTGCGCCCGATCCTGATCACCATCGGCGCCTTCCTCGCCATGGCGCTCATGGAGGCAGCGGCTTGGCTGATCGGGATCAGCTTCCTGAGCTACGCCTCAGCCTATATCAACGGCACACAGTCGATGACGCAGGCCCTGGAGGCGGACGGGCTGGTGATCGTCCTGATCCTGATGCTCACGTTTGTATGCTTCCACGCGGTCCGGGTTATGACGGTCCTGCCCGATCAGGTCCTAAAGTGGATCGGCGGTGGAACGAGCGCCCTTGGGGCCGCAGCCGACATGCAGGGTCATGTCAACAAGGTGATGGGGATCGTCCACGTCGCAAAACCAAAACCCG
>JAJZZU010000035.1 GCA_021797365.1 Pseudomonadota bacterium
CGCAAGCGGACAACAACGCCACAAGCTGTTCCATACGATTCACGAACAGGATCTCAAATCCGGCTGAGGGTGGCCTCTTACTCTCATTCTTCAGGCTCATTTAAGGATTGGAAAATACTGGAACGGGCTTGGTTCGGGATGCGATGGGGCACGCCCCTACCCCGGGAAACGCCGGGATTGCACCACTATCGACCCGCGCGCAAAGTGGTATGCCATGTGGCGGGGACCCGCGGGAGAGGGCCGGAGGCATCGCCGCCCGCAAGAGAAAAGCCGTTCCTGCCGGGCCAGGAATGAATAGACCCGATGGAGTAGCGAGCAGTAAGCCGCCAGCGTCGGGGCGAGTAGACGCCTTGAGCGCCGCTGGCACGAGGGTATATTCTCGAGATGCTATACGCGGTTCAATGACGAGCAAGCCCGGCACATCGCCGATACCTTACGTGTTGCCGCGACGTGTTGCCGCGGTGGCGGAGTTTGGCTTTTTTGGCTATACGAGCATCGCGACTGGTTACTGGCGTTGTTGTCCGCTTGCGTATTCGTGCTCATAGAAAGTGCAGCCGTATTAACGCTGAGGAAGCGGCCGTGAATATTCCCATAGAACAACTCTACATCGGTCTAGGCTGGTTTGCGCTTATAGGGGTCGGAGGCCTAGTGCTGGCCTGGATGAATCATCGCGGGCACAAACGTATCACGAATTCATCACCCCAACCTGGCCGCGCGAAGCATGGTTGTGGTAAGCCGCCGACTTCCCGATGACTGGCAGAGCCGCGATGCCTGCCACTCGCTTCTGCGCGAAACCTTCGCCAAGAAGCCGCGTATTATGGAACTCACTACCTGATTAGCAGCTCGCTCATGCTGATTCTCGTGTCGGATCTTGTCATTGGCGTCAGGAAAGAGACTGGATACGAGGAAAGGGCCGCACGGCGGCGCGTGCGGGCGAAATTCACGCTGAACGGATGCTTGTACCGTTTATCAATCACGGGCCCGAGGATCGAGGAGCGTTACCTAACGCAGGGCGATGGGGACTACGACATTGGCGAAGCTACCTTGTGTATTAGCCTCGTTGAGGTGTGGAATGGTTTTTCCTATCGCGTGGTCGCGTCGGTAATCACAGAGGGTCTATGCAAGGATATCGGCGATGAATGATATTCTTACCATTGGCCACTCGACGCAGGCCATAGATCAATTCATCCGGCTACTGCACTCGCACCGCGTGACTGCGCTAGCCGACGTGCGCTCCTCACCGTTCAGCAGACACAACCCTCAGTTTAACAGGGATTCTCTGCGCGCCTCCCTCAAAGACGCTGGGATCAAGTACGTTTTCCTTGGGAAAGAGCTTGGCGCTAGAAGCAGAGACGACCATTGCTACGTGGGTACCAAGGTGAGTTATGCTCGCTTGGCCCAGACCCAGCTCTTTCAGCGCGGAATTCAACGCCTCCTCGACGGTGCCACCCTGCATCGCATCGCGTTGATGTGTGCGGAGCGTGATCCTGTGGACTGCCATCGCACCATCCTCATCGGTCGGGAACTTTGTGCGCAAGGCGCGTCTGTGAGCCACATACTCGCTGATGGACAACTTGAGGCGCAATCTGACGCTATAGGTCGACTTGTGGAGCGGCTTCAGCTCGGCGGAATAGACATGTTCCGTTCTTACTCTGATGCGATTGATCAGGCCTATGCGATGCAGGAAGACGCGATCGCCTTTGACCGTGATGCGCAGATAGCGCAACGGGACTCCACCACAAAAGCATCCACCTGAACAGCGGCTGATCATGAAATTTTTTATGATCGGCTTCACTAAATCAAGCGCGCAGCACTTCTTTTGTTGCCTCAAAAAGTCGGGCGCGACGAAGATCATTGACGTCCGACTTGACAACATTTCGCAACTCGCCGGCTTTGCTAAACGCGACGATCTACGCTATTTCGCAAAGGAGATCTGCGGCATGGAATATGAGCACGCCGAGGCGCTTGCGCCAACCCAAGACATTCTGGACGAGTACAAAAAGCACCATGGCGATTGGGATGTGTACGCCAAACAGTTCAATGAGTTGATGGCGCTACGGCATATCGAATTACTTGACCGTGACGCCCTCGCAGGCGGGTGCCTGTTGTGCAGCGAGGATAAGCCGCACCACTGTCACCGTCGACTCGTCGCCGAATACCTGAAAGGCAAATGGCTCGACGTAGAGGCTGAGATCATCCACCTGTGAACGATTTTTCGCTCGGCGCGCCTGAAGTTTAGGAGGACTCGATCCGCCACGGAATATCCGAGGTGGCCTTTGTACCCAAGGCTTCCCCCGATGGTCACGAGTCAAGGGGACGCTCGGGCTGGCCAAGACTAGGTGAACTCGGTGCGTGCGTAGTCGCGGGCCTACATGCGGCAGACAATGCCCATGAAATCAGCCTCGGTGCGTCACTCCGGCGTCGCGGCGCCAAACAACGCCCGCGATTGTCGGGGCAACTCACAACGGATCAGGCGGGGAGCGGATTGGGGCGATGCCTGACGGAATAAGCAGCGTCCAGCGGGGCGCAAACCGATGGGGCGACCCTAACGGCAACTCGAGGCATGAGGAAAAGGCAAGAGACGAGCGGGTCGCGCACGAATCGCGCAACCCGCCGTCGGACATGGTGGGCCCGGAAGGACTCGAACCTTCGACCAGAGGATTATGAGTCCTATTTGTCCGGCCTACCGTTCACTTACACTGAAACCCCGTTGCGTTTAATTCTCTTGAATGTCCATTGTTTTAATCCTATTCTTGATCCCAGGTTGTTTGAGTCGAATTGACGCCGACTACTTACACAGTGCTTACACGGCACTTACACGGGAGAAGGGACCATGAAAGCCCACAAGATCAGGCTGACCAAGACGGCGGTAGACGCGCTACCGATCCCAGAGAAGGGCTACGCCCTGACATGGGATACCGACCTCACGGGCTTTGGGGTGCGCGTCACGGACAGCGGCGCTAAGAGCTTCATTCTGCAACAGCGCATCCATGGCAAGGACCGGCGCATGACGCTAGGCCGGTATGGTGCGGTCACCGTGGAGCAGGCCCGTAAGGATGCCAAGGTGAAGGCCGGGCAGATTGCTGGCGGCGGCGACCCCGTGGCCGAGAGGCGACGGGCCGCACTCGCCACAAAGACGCTGGGGCAAGTCCTGGCCGACTACGCCGAGGCGCGCAACGCCATCACGGAGAGCACCCGGAGGGATATGGCGGGGGTACTCAAACGCTGCTCGCCCGACTGGCTCAAGAAGCCCGTAAACGCCCTCACGCCCGACATGATCCTGACCCGGCACAAGCGCATCGGTAAGGCGACACCGGCGAGCGCGAACAAGTGGGGCCGGTATCTACGCGCCTTGCTGGCCTTCGCGAAGGGCCGCTACACCGACACCGAGGGCCGGTCCTTGCTCACCGACAACGCCGCCCACGTCTTGAGCCATGCACGGGCCTGGTACCGCGTGGAGCGCCGCCAGAGCGTCCTACAGGCGCATGAGTTGGCCGCCTGGTGGGAGGCCGTGCAGTCGCTTCGCAACGACGCGCACCGCGACTACTTCGTAACCCTGCTACTGACCGGGCTACGCAAGGAGGAGGCGCGAAGCCTTCAATGGGCAGACGTGGACTTTCAGGCGCGGACCCTCACTGTGCATGGCACCAAGAACCACTCCAGCCACACCCTACCCATGGGGCCCTACCTCGCGGCCCTCTTGAACGGCCGGGCCCGGCTTGGACCCCTGGTCTTCACCGGCACGCACGGCGAGGTCGGCAACCTGCGCTACTCCCTGGAAAGCATCGCCAAGGCATCGGGCGTCAAGTTCATGGTGCATGACCTGCGCCGTACCTTCGCCACACTCGCGGAGTCTTTGGACATACCGAGCTATGCCTTAAAGCGCCTGATGAACCACAAGGCCCAAGGCGACGTGACCGGCGGCTATCTCGTGATTACGACCGAACGGCTACGGGCTCCTATGGAGAAGATCGAGGACTTCGTATTGAAGGCGGCCAAGGTGCGCGAGAGCGCCGAGGTCGTGGTCCTGGACCGGGCTTTGTGACTCCGAAAAGGGGCTTGGCGCGACTCCCTATACGTCTTATACTGTAACCTATAAGGTTACGGCATGATCCAGAGCTTCCGGCATAAGGGCCTCAAGCTGTTCTATGAGACGGGCAGTAAGGCCGGGATAGTCGCCGACCATGCCAAACGGCTGCGCGTGCTTCTCGCCCGCCTGGACGCTGCAAGCAAGCCCGAGGACATGAATCTGCCGGGAGCGCGCCTACACCCATTGGGCGGCGAGTGGCGCGGTTACTGGGCGGTCAACGTGTCGGGCAACTGGCGGTTGATCTTTCGGTTCGAGGGGGCGGAAGCCCACGACGTGGATTACCGCGATTATCATTGAAGGAGCTTGTTATGATGCATAATCCTCCCCATCCTGGCGAAGTCATACGTGAGCTCTGCCTGGAGCCCTTGGGTTTGTCAGTTACGGCGGCCGCCGAGGCGCTGGGTGTGACGCGCAAGGCGCTCTCGGAGATTCTGAACGGGCATACCGGAATCGCCCCGACCATGGCCCTGCGGCTTTCTCTGGCATTTGGCGGCAGCGCCGAGAGTTGGCTCATGCAACAGGCGCAATACGACCTTTGGCGGGTAGGCAGGAATCCGCCCAAGGTACGGCGCATCGCATAATAGACCCATGGTCCACGTCGCCGACCTCCCCGACCGCGTACAGGGCGAGTGTGCATGGCGCGACCACCTGCCGGATGTGGGCCCCGAAGCGCTCGCGACACTCAACCGAAGCGGCAAGAACCGCGTAGACGATTTCCTCGTTCTCGCTTTCCGAGAGATAGACCGGGGCCGCTCAAATGGCCTGATATGGCCGGACGGCTGGAAGAACGGGGCCGGGCATCCCGTCAAGCGATGGGCCGATCACGTGGTCACGCTCCAGAGGCAGGCATACGAAAGCGCACAGCATATGCGTGACACCTTGCCGGAGCTGCGACGCATCATAGCAAGCCTCAAGAAGGCCGAGACGGCCCTTAAACGGAAGCGCCCTGGCGCCCGCCCTATCCCACCTACGGGCGACTCAAGGGAGTCCGTGGACGCCGTGGGAACTGCAAACGACGCTCCAGAGGCCAAACCGCGACCACCTGCCCGCCCTGCGCGCGATCATAGAGCGGACCCAGAGACTGTACAATGAGACAAAGCGGGGGCCCATAAGGCGCTTCGCGGAGCGGTTTATCCTCGTTCGCCACAGACCCCGTAGATTACTGCGCGACCAACGCGTGCTTGCGCTTGCGTATCTGGGTAAAGCCTACCGCCTCGATACCGGCCGGACGCCAACCCTCGTAAGCGAGGACTGGCAACACGATCCCGCCAAAGGCAGCTTTGACGCCTATCTCTCAACGTTCTGTTCTCTAGCGGTAGTGCCCGAGGGCGCTATGCGCGAGCTTTTCAAGCACCACAGGCCACAAGCCTAACCCTCGCGGGGCATTGTCATATTTCGGGCACTTTTGGCCGAAAAGTGGCCCCGTGTTGCTGCGCCTCCCTTTCGGCATGATACCCCCGACTTCAAACAGACAGGGGTATCGAAATGTCACCGCAATCTCACTCCGCCATAGAACCCGACGCGCTTTACACGCAAACCGAGTTAGCACCGCTCCCGCGTAAGTCTCTCGCATGGTTCGAGCGTAGCCGATGGGCGGGCACCGGCCCTACCTACGTCAAAGTGGGACGCCAGCCGCTCTATCGCGGTTCTGATGTTCTCGCGTGGCTGGACTCGAACACCCGTACATCCACGGCGGACCGGGGGCGGGCATGACGGCCGTTATGTTCGCGTTGGCGCTGCCGGCCTATGGCCTTACCGGGCTCGTTGTGACGCTCTGGCGGACGCGGAGGCGGCCATGACGGCGCCCGCTACCCATGCCAGGGGTGAGCCACGAAACCCCCGAAAAGGGGCCGTCCCGCGCCGCCTATAGCCTTCGGACGGCAATTGACGCCAAGTTCAAGAAGTGCATTTACGACTCGCTGGCTGGCGGCACGCGGCGGGCCCAAACGCATGCCTGCGAAATCACAACGTGCCCTCTTTGGCCCGTGCGGCCGAAATCTGAATCGAAGAGGTTCGCGCATGGGTAAGCGTCGAGACGGAGCGGACAGGGACGGTAAACGCTTCGTCGCGTTGCCCGTCGCGGTAATTGAGTCGCCCGGATACCGAGCAGCGAGCGGCAACGCCATCAAACTTCTTTTGCAGCTTGCCGCGCAGTTTCGTGGCAAAAACAATGGAAACTTGGCGATGCCGTGGGCGCTTGCGAAAACTGAAGGCTGGACATCGAAGGATGTGCTCACGCGAGCCAAGCGCGAATTGCTGGCGAAAGGCCTCATCGCGGAGACACGTAAGGGATGCCGTCCGCACAAGGCAAGCCTGTACGCGCTGACGTGGTATGGCCTGGACGAGTGCGGCGGTAAGCTTGATACGTCGGCGGCGGCCTTCGCCAAGTTTCGGGGGGCCTATGTACTATTCGATGGTCATGGACGTAATTTCGGAGCCCCGCCAGACGGGCCATACAGGCGCAAAATCGCCAATTCAGAGCCCCGTCAGACGGGCTCCTTCTAAGAATGTACCAGGGGGTGCCCTGTTTCGCGGCAGGGGGTGCTGTCCCCGGAGCGGGTGACATTACGTCAGCCGTCGCCGGCGGGACGAGAAGCCATGCGACGGTGGGGGCTGGTGTCGGCGGACGGCAAGGTGTGGAGTCGCTTTGGGTGCGAACCCGGCACCGAACCGAACCGCCAGCCCGAGACGCCAGACGCGAAATCCGTGGAGCTGGTTTATGAGCCAGACGCCGAGCCGGTACCGGACTTTGACGAGTCGCAGGACGCCGCCGGTGAGGCGTACGCATGAAAACCGCGCTCCCTGGCCCTCCCGGCGACTTTGGCCGGGTACCCGCTACCTATCTAGCAGGTCCCTGGCGTTTGTGCCCTGGCAGCGCCGTCCTGGCCCCGCTACGGGCCTGCGCGGGCATTTCGTGGGCCTATCCTTGCGCGGGCATGAGTACCCCGGCTTGCGGGCGGGTTATGAGCCGGAGAACCGTTACAGTGACGATATGCGGACGGCATCAAACGACAGCGGACGGTATCAAACGGCAACGGACTTGCACAGGGACCCTTGCAATCCAGTGGTGTTATTATGGGCATGAGGTGCGACATGAACCGTCACAGTGACGAAATAGAGATCAGCATGCCCACGACCGTCGAGGCCGTGCACGCCCTCGTGGCGCTCATGGAGGACAAGAGCGTCCCCGCCGAGGTCCGCGCCGAGGTGGCGATCATGCTCTTAGATGCAGCCGGACACCGGCCCTACCACGGACCCCGTAAGCGTGACTGATACAACACCACCAAAACCGCGCCGCCGTGGCCCCGGTCGCCCTTTTCAGAAGGGGCAAAGCGCCAACCCGAAGGGACGGCCCGCGGGCACCCGCAATGCCGCCCTTGTGGCCCTGGACGCCATCGGCGAGGAGGCGGCCCAAGCCCTACTGCAGTCGGTTGTCTCCGAGGCCCGGGCTGGCGACATGGCAGCGGCCCGCATTATCCTGGATCGTGTCTGGCCCGCTCGCAAGGGCCGTCCCGTGACGTTCACCATGCCCCCGGTTGAGAGCGCCCAAGACATTGCAAAGGCCACGGGCGGCATTCTGGAGGCCGTAGCCAGCGGCCTGCTGACTATCGACGAAGGGCAGGGACTGGCCGCCATTCTGGAGTCGCAGAGAAAGGCCCTGGAGCTTTCAGAGATAGAAGCCCGACTTACCGCACTGGAGAACCAAAAGGAGAACACCCCATGAGCCTGAAAACCCGCATGGCCCGCCTATCGCGTGGCCGTGCCGTGAGCAGATTTTGATTATCAACGCCCTGCCACCCCGGCCCGGCCAACCGGAGGACCCGAACGAGGGCGTACTCCCGTACACCCCGAAGCAGGACGGCGAGACCGACGAAGCGTGGCATGCGCGCCTTCACGCCCTGGGACGCCAGCTTTACCCGCGCGCCCGGGTAATCGCGCACCGGCAGCGGTGGGACTGACACCATGGGCGCCATGCAGCGTAGCGTGTGATCCACGAATGAGTCAGGCGATACGTCGTATTCCGCGGCGAGACGGTCGGCGGTTGGCAAAGTGTCAATTTGATCCTTTGCCACATACTGGTTTCCGTGGTCTCCGCCTCGGTTGTTCTTCACCCGGTTATACCGCCGCCCCAGCAACAGCTTGAATGTGTCGGGGGTGAGATTGCGTCGGCCTCGGCAAACCTACCCGCCCGTTTCACCGTAGCCGGGGATACCCCATGCTCGGCGGCGAGACGGTCGGCGGTTTTCGGGGTAGCAATTTGATCCCCCGATTTTTGATCCCCATGCCCCCCGTCTTGTCGCTTCACCCGGTTATACCGTCTCCCGAGCAACAGCTTGAAAGCGTCCGCCTTCGCGTATCGTATCAACCGTATCGTATCGGCTGATCCCGCATTGGTGCCCGTGATCGCCCTGGGGCTGGAAGCGGATATAGCGAGGCTGGCGAGGGAGCGGCAGGCCCACGGGCAGACGGCGCCCGGCAAAACGCTTACGCCAAATTTGGCGGAACCGATAGAGCGGGGCGAAACCCGTGACGCTCTGGCCGACATGGCCGGCGTCTCCCACGGCACCCTGGACAAGGTGAAGCGGATCGAGCGCGAGGCGATACCGGAGCCCGAAAATTGCCCCGGATACCCCTTCGTTTGCTCTGGCGCGCTTACATAGTGCTTACACGGAAAAAGCGCCTCTTCGGGGAAACGCTCTAACTCCTTGTTTTATATGGTGGGCCCGGAAGGACTCGAACCTTCGACCAGAGGATTATGAGTCCCCTGCTCTAACCGACTGAGCTACAGGCCCGTAAGGGGTGCTTACATATCCAGGAAGCTGCGCAGGTGCTCGGAGCGGCTCGGGTGACGCAGCTTGCGCAAGGCCTTCGCCTCGATCTGGCGGATCCGCTCGCGCGTCACATCGAACTGCTTGCCCACCTCTTCCAGGGTGTGGTCGGTGTTCATGCCGATCCCAAAGCGCATGCGCAGGACCTTGGCCTCGCGCGGCGTCAGTGTGTCCAATATATCAAGGGTTGCGGCCTTGAGACCAGCCACGGTCGCGGCATCGGTCGGGGCCATGATGCTCGTGTCCTCCACGAAGTCGCCCAGATGCGAATCCTCGTCGTCGCCGATCGGGGTCTCCATGGAGATCGGCTCCTTGGCGATCTTCAGCACCTTGCGGATCTTGTCCTCGGGCATGTCCATGCGTACCGCGAGCTCCTCGGGGGTCGCCTCGCGACCCATCTCCTGCAGCATCTGGCGCGAGATCCGGTTCAACTTGTTGATGGTCTCGATCATATGCACGGGGATGCGGATGGTGCGCGCCTGGTCGGCGATCGAGCGCGTGATCGCCTGACGGATCCACCACGTCGCATAGGTCGAGAACTTGTAGCCGCGCCGGTACTCGAACTTGTCGACCGCCTTCATGAGGCCGATGTTGCCCTCCTGGATCAGGTCCAGGAACTGCAGGCCGCGATTCGTGTACTTCTTGGCGATGGAGATCACGAGACGCAGATTGGCCTCGACCATCTCCTTCTTGGCGCGCCGCGCCTTGGCCTCCCCGATGGACATGCGCCGATTGACCTCCTTCAGGTCCGCGATCGGCAGTCCGGCACGCACCTCGATATCGGCAAGCTTCGCCTGCGCGTTATTGATGGTCGCGATGTTGGCCTCTATGACCTCGGCGTTACCTTCACCGCCCTTGCCGACCTTCTTGATCCAGCGCGGGTTGGTCTCGTTGCCCGGAAAGCTCTTCAGGAACACCTTGCGGGGCATGCGCGCCTTGGTGACGCACACTTCCATGATCAATCTTTCCTGCTCACGGGCCTCATCGACCAGCGTGCGGACATGCTCGACCAGACGATTGATCTGCTTCGAGACGAACTTGATCTCCATGAACTCTTCGGCGAGCTTCTCCTGCCCCTTTGCGACCTCCGGACTCTTGAAGCCCTTCTTCTCCGCGGCCTTCGTGATCACCGCATGCAGCTTGCGGATGCGGCCGAAGCGCTCCAGCGCCTCCTCGCGATCGGGGCCGCCGTCCTCATCGGCCTCGACATTGTCGCCATCGTCCGACTCCTCGTCGCCGTCATCGACGGCAGTCACATCCCGGTCGATTTCCGCGGGCGGTGGCGCATCGAGGGCCTGAGGATCGACGAAATCCACGACGAGATCCGTAAGGCGCATCTGGTCCTGCTCGACGAGCTCCATCATCCGCAGCACCTCGGCAATGGTCGCCGGGCATGCCGCAATGGCCTCGGTGCTCTGGCGGATGCCATCCTCGATGCGCTTGGCGAGATCGATCTCGCCTTCACGCGTCAAAAGCTCAACCGTCCCCATCTCGCGCATATACATGCGAACGGGGTCCGTGGTGCGGCCGAACTCGCCCTCCACGGCCGACGCCAACACCTGCTCGGCCTCTTCCACGACCTCGTCATCATCGGGGGTCGTGGCCGAATCGTTCTTCATCAACAGGGTGTCAGGGTCCGGGGCTTGATCGTAGACCTCGATACCCATATCGTTGATCATGTTGATGACGGTCTCGATCTGATCCGCGTCATGCACATCCTCGGGCAGGTGATCATTGATATCCCGATAAGTCAGGAACCCCTGCTCCTTACCCTGAAGAATGAGTTTCTTAAGCTGCAGGCGTTGCGTCTCTTGATCCATTAAGGTCGCCCTTCGTGCCGTTTCAGTTGGATTCAGACTCAAAAATTAACTGGTAATTATAGCAGACTGCGCACATCCTGTAGTGGTGGCCACTATGCCCCGGTATTGCGGTGGCGCAGATAGGCGACCACCTCGGCCTGCTCTTCCGGAGTCAGGTTGCCTTTATTAATCAGATATCTATGACGATCCTTGGCCTTCGCCGCGCGGGCCTGTTCGGTCAGTGTCCTCATGATGTCGCGCATGACCCCCTCGTGATCGGGCAGCAATGACGGATACTCCCAGGCCGCAAGTCGCGCCAAGGTCGCCCGGTGCGGACTGTCGGCAAACCGCTCGACGATCGCACCGGTCGTGAGCCCCGGGGTCTCGCGCAACAACGCCACGAGCGCCGCCAAGACGTCCATGCCGGGTCGGCCGGGGGGCGGAAGCTCCCCCACCTCCTGAATGAGGGCGGGATATTGCAAAAGCAAGGCCACGGCCTGGCGCACCAGAGAGCCGCCACGCACCGGGGCTGGGGGTTGGGGCCGTGGCGCCGCATCCTCGGCGCGCGAGGGCGCCAAGACCGCGGCCTGCGGGACCTTCAACGCGGAAAGCTCGGCCAGTCTGCCAATCATGAGTTCGTACAATGCGCCTCTTGCTAACTTCGACAACAAGGGCTTGGCAAGTTCAACCAACCGCGCCCGTCCATCCATGCGCGAAAGGTCCGCGCGGGCGCACAATGTCTCGAAAAAAAACTCCGGCAATTCCGTCGCCGACCGCAGCCGCGCCTGGAACCCATCGCCCCCCTCGGCGCGCACGAGGGTATCGGGGTCCTCGCCCTCGGGGAGGAACAGGAAGCTCGCCTGGCGGCCATCGCGCAAGGCCGTCAGCGCCTGCTCCAGGGCCCGCCACGCGGCCTCGCGCCCGGCCCGATCTCCATCGAAGCAGAACACCACCTCCGGCGCATAACGAAATAACCGGTCTAAGTGCTCGCGGGTGGTGGCCGTACCCAGGGTCGCGACCACATGCGCCACCCCGAACTGGGACAGCGCCAGGACATCCATATAACCCTCGACGACCACGACCTGCCCGGCCTTGTCGATCGCCGCCAGCGCCTGCGGCAATCCATAGAGCTCGCGCCCCTTATGAAACAATACCGTCTCCGGGGAGTTCATGTACTTGGGCTCACCCTGGTCGAGTATTCGCCCCCCGAAGCCTATAACGCGTCCGCGGGCATCGCTGATCGGAAACATCACGCGGTCGCGAAACCGGTCGTAGAAGCCGGTCGCCCCGTCGCGGGCAACGACAAGCCCGGCGCGCTCCAGGACCGCCGGCTCGAAGTCCTTGGCCAGGGCCGTCAGAAGCCCGTTCCATCCCGGCGGGGCGTAGCCCAGCTGGTAGTCCTTGGCGACGGCGCCCGTTATGCCCCGCCCCTTCAGATAGGTGCGCGCGCGCTCGGCCGCCGGATGATGACGCAAGGCCTCCTGGTAGTAACGGGCGGCGGCCGCCAGCACCGGTCGCAGATCCGGCCCCGCGGGCGCTACCGGGCGACCGTCCTGCGGCACCTCCAGGCCGGCGCGGTGCGCAAGCTCGGTCACGGCCTCGACGAACCCCAATCGCTCATAGGCCATCAGAAATCCGATCGCCGATCCATGCGCTCCGCAACCGAAGCAGTGATAGAACTGCTTGTCGGCACTCACCGTAAATGAGGGGGTCCGCTCTTCGTGAAACGGGCAGCAGGCCTTGTAGTCCCGACCCGCCTTGCGCAACGGCACACGCCCGCTGACCAGTTCGACGATATCCGTGCGCGCAAGCACGGCATCGATAAAGGACGACGGTATCTTAGCGGCCAAAGGGCCTCCCTGGGCGCCCGCACCCGGAAGACAGACGCCGGTCCCTAACTCAATCGCTCCTTGATACGCGCGCTGACCGCGGCCATGTCGGCGCGGCCCTGCACGCGCGCCTTGATATGCGCCACCACGCGACCCATGTCCTTGATCGACGTGGCCCCGGTATGCGTCACGGCCTCCTGAATGAGGTCTTCGATCTCGCCCGCGGACAAGGGGGCCGGCCGGTAGGCGGACCACACGGCAAGCGCCGATTCCTCCTTCTCCACGAGATCCGCGCGACCCGCGGCACTGAACTGCTGGATGGACTCCTGGCCCTGACGCACGAGCTTCTCCAGGATGGCAAGCACACCGCCATCATCCAGCGACACCCGTTCGTCGACTTCGCGGCGCTGGATGGCGGCCCTCAGCATGCGGATCGCCTCAAGCCTCGGGGCGTCCTTGGCGCGCATCGCCGCCTTCATATCTTCGGCGATTTGCTCCTTCAGCGTCATGGGTCGTTAGAACGGCCTGTTGGCGCGCTGAGCCACGCGGGCGATCTTCTTCAGTTCGCGCTTGCGCGCGGCCGCCGCCTTGCGCTTGCGAACCGCCGTCGGCTTCTCATAGAACTCGCGACGACGAACCTCGGCGAAGACACCCGCCTTCTCACATGACCTGCGAAAACGACGCAGCGCAACCTCG
>JAJZZU010000418.1 GCA_021797365.1 Pseudomonadota bacterium
TACCTTTCTCCCGCTCCCCCGAATTTAACCATCGCGCCCCCAAAGACCTTACAGCGTGTATTTGTTTTTTATGAGATTACCCGAAAGGTCGGATGGCGCCAAGGCACGGCCCTACACTTCATCAGCATGGACAGAGCGCTATGGCCGGTGATCGCGGTGACCTCCATGAGACTGAAGCCCTGCCCGAAGAAGCGACTGGTCGCCGCGTGCCGCAGGTCATGGAAAGTCAGGTCCTCGCCCCGGCCCCCGCAGACCCGCTCGAAGGCATGGGAGATGGAATCAGGGCGCATGCTCCGCCGACCCCCTCGTACCGTCCCTGAAAAGCCCCTATGTACGATGACGCGTCATCGCAATATCGTGAGTTACGATGACGCATCATCGTAAATAGGCCATAGAAACGGCAAAAAAGGCAGGACATGAACGGGGACACCAGCAACCGGGTCGGCGACGGCGGAACCAAGACCCCCAAGCGTGGCCGTCCGGCCACCCCCGTTCCGCGCGCCATTCGCAACGCCGAGGCGGCCCGGCGGTATCGGGCCCGCAAACGGGAGGAGAAGGAGGCGCGGCAGGATCCACGCCAGCCGGTGAGGTCGGCGATCATAGACCTTTCTGCTATACCGCCCTGGCGGAGGTTTTAGGACACATATTTGTACGCGGATGGAAAGGAAAACCGACCGTTCGGTTGTGGCTAGTCGGTTTTGCCTTGATTCCGGGCCGCGCCGAGAACAATTCCTTCATGGGCGGCCAAGGAATCTTTTAACTCCTTTTCCGCACCGTCGGTATACTTGAGCAATTGCCTCGCGAAATCCAGAAGCGCCGCTGTTGGCATGGTTAGCCGACATACAGCTTTACCACCAAGCGTATTCTCCTTTATTCCTGTTGTAGCATAAAAGAGAATTTTCGTTACAGGGATCCCCACCATTTGCTCCGCAACGGCGTCCGCGTAAACCTCTATCAAGTTTTCGTCGTTAATTGATAACCTAAAAGTCTTGTCCCCCATGAGGACATCACGTGTTTCGATCATTGTTGTACGTCCTTAGCCGGGGAATCTAAATAATTCTTGGCCTGATGCGTCATCAAAATACTAGGCGGAGCCATTGCGGGGATATTTGAATGAACGGCAAGGAAATTCATGGGTAAAAAGGAACCGGTGCTCCATCCTGTAAACCAACCCTTAAATTGACTACAAACCTCATCCAATACGGCTTTTCTCTCCACCTTTCTTCCTACGGCTTGTGCAATCGCGGAGGTCAGAAATTGGTTGAGGCTTGCGCCCTCGCTGGCTGCCATTTCGGCGGCCTGCTTGTGAAGACCACGGGGTATTCTTAGCGCGATTTTACCACTGTATCCGTGCAGATCCAGAGGATCCGGAATGGGCTGCCCGAATTCAGCCGCCGCCCTCAACCACGATGCTGCGGCAGACTCCAAGTTTCTCATAGCCTGCTCGGCGGAGTCTCCCTCAGCAATACAACCAGAAAACTCTTGGATCGTGGCCACATAACCACCGGACTCATCTGGAGTTAGACGACGCCCGTAGGGTTTTTTTAGAATCTCCTGAGGATTGATCTCAGTCATTACCTGCCTCCTCGCCTTGCTTAACACTTTGATCAAGCACCATCTCCCATTCATCAACATCACTCAATAGTGCATTGATAATACTGCGAGATGTCCCGGGTTTAAGATCGCCGCGATGCCCGGGAATGGTTAACGGCCCCCACTCCGGATGCTCCTTGTTTACATATGTGGGCTCCTTTCCGTGATTGACCTTCTCTCGCCCTAGCTGTTTTGCTATCGACACCAAAACCCTTCTCCCCTGCGGGGACTGCTGACATATCTCTAACTGTTTTCTCAGTTTTTTAAGCTTATTCTTATTCATGATATTATAGGCGATATCATTCCAGCATCAAGACCTTTGGTCGGAGACTCGAACCAGGAAAATAGCGAGTCGCTTTAACTCCGCAAAATATTCTAATCAGGGAATGAGCACACTCTACCATTAAGCTGTCTGCGGCGCTGGTCGGAGTTACGCTAAGATTTGGCACATATTACCCCAACCTCCCCACCAGATCCTCGGCCCTCAGGTGCGTATACCTCTTCAGCATCTGCAGGGTCTTGTGCCCCGTAATCGCCGCGACCTCCATAGGGTTCAACCCCTTCTCAAACAGCCGGGAGGTCGCCTCATGCCGCAGATCATGGAAGGTCAGGCCCTCGATCCCGGCCGCCTTGCAGACTCGCTCGAAGGCCTGGGAGATCGAATCGGGGCGCATGGCCCACACGCGCCCATCGATGCGCCGGGGGAGCTGATCCAGGACCCCCAGCGCCGCCGTGGAGAGCGGCACCCGCCGTGGCGTCCCGGTCTTCGTCTCTGGGATCAGGAGGACTCGCGCCTTACGGTCCAGGTGGTCCCAGCGCATGGCCGCGATCTCCCCGCGTCGCATGGCGGTTTCGATGGCCCAGGTGATGAGGGGGCCGATCTCGCCGCCGTAGGCGTGGGCGGCGGCCAGGAGGCGCGGGAGTTCGTCGGCGACGAGGCGGCGGGTCCGCCCGCCAGGAAGTTTGGGGCGCTGGCCCTTCACGAGGTCCACAGGGTTCGTCAGGGATTCCATGCCCCAGGCGGTGCGGGCGGTGTTGAATAGGTGGGAGAGCAACGCCAGATGAATGCGGATCGTGTTCGGGGCCAACC